>JBKJWJ010000240.1:0-7766 GCA_046716905.1 Gaiellaceae bacterium | reverse complement strand
TCTAGCTCGCCGGAGGGCGGATCACGATCCGGCCTTCGACCTCCTCGGGGACGAACGGGAGATTCTTTTCGGTGAGGAGAGCCTCGATGTCCGCCATCAGTTCCTGGCAGTCGCGCTGGTCGTCCTTCCCGCAGGGCACCTCGACCGAGACGTAGCCATCCTCGTTCGCGGCTGCCTCGACGCCGTGCGCGGCCAGCACCTCCATCACAGCCTGCATGCGCCCATTCTGCCCCCGAAGCGACGTGGGAAACCCGATATCGTCCGCGCTTGATGGCGGTTGCAACCGGACGCGAGTACGGCCTGTTCATCAACGGCGAGTTGACCGAGTCCGGCGGCGGCACCGCCGAGCTCACAGAGCCGGCGACCGGGGAGCCGCTGGCGCAGGTCTCTCTCGCCTCGGAGCAGGACGTCGACCGGGCGGTCGAGGCCGCTCGCGCCGTGCTCGACGGGGACTGGGGGCGGACGCCTCCGACCGAGCGCTCGCGCCTCCTCCACGCGTTGGCCGACGCAATCCAGGCGAACCGCAAGGAGCTCGCCGAGCTGGAGGTGCGAAATGTCGGCAAGGCGATCTCCTCGGTCAAGGCCGAGCTCCACCAGGGCATCGAGAACTTCCGGTTCTACGCCTCCGCGATCGGCTCGATCAGCGGCCGCTCGAACCCGATCGGCGGCTCGCTCCTCTTCTACTCGTTGAAGGAGCCAGTCGGCGTCGTCGGCCAGATCGTCCCGTGGAACTACCCGCTGATGATGACGACCTGGAAGCTCGCCCCCGCCCTGGCGGCGGGCTGCTCGGTCGTCCTCAAGCCCGATTCGTCGACTCCGTTGACAGCGATTCGCATGGCCGAGCTCGCGTCCGAGGTCGGGTTCCCGCCCGGGGCGATCAACGTCGTCCCGGGTGAGGGGAAGACGGTCGGCGCGCACATGGTCAAGCACCCGGGCATCGACAAGATCGCGTTCACCGGCTCGACGGCGACCGGCGCCGAGATCATGAGGCTCGGCTCGGACTCGATCAAGCGGCTCACGCTCGAGCTCGGTGGGAAGAGCCCGAACCTCGTCTTCGCCGACGCGAATCTCGACGATGCGATTCCGAGCTCTGTGTGGTCGATCTACTACTCCGCCGGGCAGAGTTGCGAGGCGAGGTCGCGCGTCCTCGTCGAGAAGCCCCTCTACGACGAGTTCGTCAGCCGCTTCGCGGAGGGCGCAGAGTCGCTGAAGGTCGGCGATCCGCTCGACGCCGAGACGCAGATGGGCTCGCTCCTCTCGCGGGAGCACCGCGCGAAGGTGCACGGCTACGTCGAGCAGGGCGCCGAGGAGGGCGCGGAGGTGGTGACCGGCGGCCAGCCGGCTGACGGCCCCGGAGCCTTCTATCCGCCCACGGTGCTCTCGAAGGTCGAGAGCTCGATGACCGTCGCGCAGGAGGAGATCTTCGGTCCCGTCGTCACCATCATCCCGTTCGAAGACGAGAAGGACGCCGCGCGGATCGCGAACGACTCCCGCTACGGCCTGATGGCGACGGTCTGGACGGGCGATCCGGCGAAGGGCCATCGGCTGGCGCGGCGGATCAAGGCCGGGACCGTCGGCATCAACATGCCGTACACGGCCTTCCCGGGAATCCCGTTCGGCGGCTACAAGCAGTCCGGTTTCGGCAGGGAGCTCGGGATCGACACGCTCGAGCTCTACCTCGAGACGAAGAGCGTGATCGTCTCGACCTCGCCGAAGCCGTTCAACCCCTTCCAGCTCTAGTCCGTGCGCTACCGGTGGGCGGTGCTGGCGGCCGGTACCGCCGCTCAGGCGAGCCTCGCGGCGGTCTTCGTGGGACTCCCGGTGCTCGCGCCCGCACTGCGGGACGAGTTCGGTCTCTCGCTCTCCCAGCTCGGTTTCGCGTTCGCGAGCCTGTGGATCGGACCGATCCTGACGCTGCTGGGCTGGGGACTCCTAGCTGACCGGCTAGGCGAGCGGGTCGTGCTCGCGGGAGGCCTGGGCGTCTGCGGGTTCCTCACGGGTGCGGCCGGCTGGGCGCCGGACTTCCTGACGCTGGTCGGTCTCCTCTTTCTCGGGGCGGCGGCCGGCGCCAGCGTCAACGCAGCGAGCGGTAGGGCCGTCATGCAGTGGTTCGGGCCGGACGAGCGGGGATTCGCCCTCGGCATCCGCCAAACGGCGATCCCGGTCGGCATGGGCGTCGGCGCGCTGACGCTGCCGTTCGTGGAGCAGGCGGGCGGCCTCGAGGCTGCATTCGTCTACCTCGGCGTGCTCTGCCTGGTGGCTGCGTTGATCGCCGCCTTCGTGATTCGGGAGCCGCCTGCACGCGACGCCGAGCTCGAGGGCGACGCCGTGCCGTGGACTCTTCGCGACGGGCGGATCTGGACGCTGTCGGTCGGGAGTGCGCTGTACCTCTTCGCCCAGGTTCCGATCATGTCGTTCGTCGTCATCTTCCTGCATGACGAGCACGGCGTCTCGGAGGCGGGAGCGGGGGTCGTCCTCGCGGTGACTCAGGTGGGTGCGGTGATCTCCCGCATCGGCGCGGGCCGCGTCTCCGACCGGCTGGGCAACCGCCTGCGTCCTTTGCGGTGGGTGGGTCTCGCCAGCGCGGCCGGCCTCTTGACCACAGCGCTCGTCGCGACGAACGGCCTGCCCCTCCTCATCGTCGTCCTCGTCGTCGCAGGCGGCATCTCGATGGCCTGGAACGGTCTCTCGCTCACCGCCGCCGCCGAGCTCGCGGGCCGGGCCAGGAGTGGCGCGGCGATCGGGTTTCAGCAGACGACGCTCAGCGCGATCGGGGTCTTCGTGCCGATCACGTTCGCGGCGCTCGTGGAGGCGACGTCGTGGCAGATTGCCTTCGCGCTCTCAGCGCTCGGCCCGCTCGTCGGCTGGCTCATGCTCGGGAGACTGCGAGAGCGGGTATGAGCACGACATGCGCCTCTATCCAGAAATTCGTGGGCCTCGGGCCCGAGCACTGCTTGCAGATGTCGCCTCGATCGTCCTGCTGCTCCTCTTCGCGTGGGCGGGCCTCCAGGTCCACGACGCCGTCGACCGTCTCGCCGTCCTCGGGGAAGGCGTTCAGGCAACCGGAGGAGCAGTCCAGGGCGGGTTTGAGTCTGCGGCCGACGCCGTCGACGGCACGCCGGTCGTCGGCGATGACATCGCCGACGGGCTTCGCTCCGCCGGTGAGGGCTCGGGCGGCGAGGTCGTCGAGCTCGGCGAGGAGGGAGAGGACAGTGCGCACGACCTGGCGAACGTCCTCGGCTTCGCGACCTTCGCGCTGCCGGCGCTCCTGCTGCTGACGCGCTGGCTGCCAGGCCGGATCGCCCAGGTGCGAAAGCTTCGGGAGGCCTCGCAGGTCATCGGCGACCATGCGACGGCCGAGCGTCGCCGGCTCCTCGCGATGCGGGCGGCGTTCTCGCTGCCCTACGGGCAGCTCCTCCACTACACAGCGGATCCTCTCGGCGACCTCGCCTCCGAGCGCTACGACCCGCTTGTGGCCGCAGCGCTCGAAGACGCGGGTCTACGAGATCGCTAGATCCAGCTGAGCTCCTGCTGGAGGATCGGCACCGCGAAGTAGAACGCGAACGCGAGCGCCGAGAGGTACATGAGGGGATGCACCCGGGCCCACTGGCCCTGACAGATCCGGATCCACACGTAGACGATGAACCCGGCTGCGATGCCGTCCGTGATCGAGAACGTGAACGGCATGAACATGATCGCGACCGCGGCTGCGAGACCGAGCGCGATGTCGTGGAAGTCGATCCCGGCGAGGCGTCGCTCCGGCGTCGTAGGCCGGCGTGCGACCGCGGGCTCGCCCTGGCCTGGATCGTGGCGGAGCGGGTCGCCCGACTCGACCTCGGCCTCCTCCTCGATCTCCGTCAGCACGGAGATCATCAGCCAGCCGACGATGATCAGCGCCGGCGCGGTCGCCTGCGGCGGCACCATGCCGATCAGCGGGGCCAGGAACATGAACGGGAAGAAGAGGAACCCCGTCACGACGCTGACCCAGCCGGTCCGGCCGCCGACACCCACACCCGAGGCCGACTCGATGTAGGTCGTGGCCGACGAGGCCGACGCGAAGCCGCCGGCTGCGGCAGCCACGGAGTCGACGAGCAGCGGCTTGCCGATCTCGGGCATCTCGCCCCGTTCGTCCAGGTACCCCGCCTGCCGGCCGACGCCGACGAGCGTGCCCATCGTGTCGAAGAAGTCGGCGAGGAACAGCGTGAACGCGAGCGTCAGCGCCGCGATGACCGGCAGCGTCGAGAACGCGTCGAAGCTGATGTCGCCGACCAGGCTGAAGTCCGGAGTCGAGAAGATGTCGTCCGGCCACTTGGCATAGCCGAGGTTCTCGGGATACACGTCGGCGGCGTAGTTGACGATGGTCGCGAAGACCGTCGTCAGGACGATCCCGATCAACAGGTCGCCGGGGAATCCGCGAGCCCGCAAGCCGATCGTGATCAGCAGCCCGACGATCGTGATGATCACCGGCCAGGTCGTGAAGGCGGCGAGATCCACGGGCGTGGGTGAGGTGCGGCCCTGGACGAGGCCCGAGTTGTAGAGCCCGATGAACGCGATGAAGAGCCCGATCCCGATCGCGATCGCCTTCTTCAGCTCGAGCGGGATCGCCCGCATGATCGCCTCGCGGAGGCCGAGGAGAACGAGGATCGTGATCGCGACGCCCTCCAGGACGACGAGCCCCATCGCCTCGGGGAATCCGAGCCCGTTGTCGGCGACGAGCGTGAAGGCAACGACGGCGTTGATCCCGAGGCCCGGCGCGATCGCGTAGGCCATGTTCGTGTAGAGGCCCATGATGATCGTCATCACTCCGGCGACGAGACACGTCGAGGTGAGGACGGCGTCGAAGGGCAGGCCGGCCTCTTCGAGCCCGGGGACTCCCGCAAACCCCAGAATCGCGGGGTTCACGAAGATGATGTAGGACATGACGATGAAGGTCGTCATGCCAGCGACCGTGTCGCGTCCGGGAGTCGTACCTTTCTCCCGGAAGCGGAAGCGACGGCCGAACGCCGAGCGTTCGAACGACGCGGCAAGCTCACTCATGCAGCTGCTCCTTTCCGCAGATCCGTGCTGAGCGCGATCCTAAGCCGCCGTCTGGACGACGTTTTCCACATCGGCGACGGCGTGGGCGCGAATCGGGTCGGCGGGACGCCCGAGGAGGACGCGGCTTGCTCCCTGGCCGTGTCCTGGATGAAGGAGGCCGGCCTTGAGGTCGAGGTGGACGGGCGTGGGAATGTCGTGGGCCGGCTGCGTGGTTCCTCGCCTGAGCTGCCGGAGGTCTGGACGGGGTCCCATCTCGACTCCGTGCCGGTGGGCGGAAAGTTCGACGGGGCGTTGGGCGTGGTTGCGGGACTCGAGGCGGTCACGTCGGTCGGGCGTTCCGAGCGAACATTGGCGGTGGTCGTCTTCCGCGACGAGGAGACCGGCTGCCACGGGAGCCGTTGGCGGGTGCGGAACGTCGCGCCTTTGCCCGGTGCGTACGTCGAGCTTCACGTCGAGCAGGGGCCGAAGCTCGAGCGGGCCGACGCTCCGCTCGGCGTTGTGACGTCCATTGCGGGGATCGTCCGCTGCACCCGCGAGTTCTCGGGCGAGGCGGATCACGCAGGGACGACACCGATGGACGCGCGACGAGACGCTCTGACCGGGGCCGCCGGATACGTCCTCCGCGTGCGCGACGCGGCGGCGGCGATCGAGGGTGCCGTTGCAACCGTGGGGCAGCTGGAGGTCGAGCCGGGTGCTGCGAACGTCGTTCCGAACCTCGTGCGACTGACCGTCGACGCGAGAGCGCCGGATCAGGAGCGGCTCGACCGTCTCGTCGCGGAGCTCGGGCTGGAGGACGCGCACTACGTGATTCCACCGGTCGCGATGTCGGAGCGCGTTCAGGGAGTGCTTCGCGAGGAGGTGGAGCGCGTCGGTGCGCCGCTCGTCGAGCTGCCGTCAGGCGCGGGCCACGACGCGGGAGTCCTGGCGGCAGCAGGGGTTGAGGCGGGAATGCTCTTCGTCCGCAGCCTCAACGGCGGCGCGAGCCACTCGCCGGAAGAGCACTCGAGCGACGAAGACGTCTCCCTTGCGGTGGAGGTGCTGACGGCAAGCCTCCGCCGCCTGGCGGCTAGGTGATGTCGAGGATCCGGAGCAGGACGCCCATCACCGCTACGGCCAGGATCGTCGCCCCAACCATTGCCCCGGTTCGGCGCCAGCCGCTCGTCGCAAGGGGGTTGGTCGTCTTAGGTCTCCCGGAAGGAGATCGGCTGGGCGCCCTCCCACAGGGTGAGCTTGCCTAGCGCCGGAAGATTCTCGGCCCCCTCGACGAGCGTGGCGAAGTGGTTCGCCCAGAGGTGGCCCGCTTTGCTCGCAAAGCTGCAGTAGCCGTACGGGAAGAGCAGTTCCGTCTCGCTCACCGGGCCCGGGTAGAGCGCAATCTCGCCGGGGTGCGGGTAGCTCGTCGCGTTCTCGGGGCCGATCCCCAGGTCACGGTCGCCCCAGGGGATCCAGTTCGACTCACCGCTCCAGCGGCAGTGGATGATCCGGTCGTCGAGCGGGAGGATCGAGCGGAAGGCCTCGCAGGTCTGCGGCGCGAGCTGCTCCTCCCAGCGCGCGACGAACGAGAACGGGCCTGCCTTGATCTCGAGCACGGCCGGAACCTACTCCAACGACGAGATCCAGGCGCCGAGGGAGTCGCGCTCCTCGTCCGTCATCCCGGTGACGTTTCCGAGGGGCATCGCATTCGAGTCGACCGCCTGCGCCTTGATCGCGCTCGCCTGCGACTCGATTTGCTCGAGTGTGTCGAACGCGACTCCGCCGGGTGCCGAGGCGAACCCCTCCTGTGTCGGATCCTGCGCATGGCATGGCGTGCAACGCTGCTGGACGATCGCCTGCGCTTCCTCCGTGCTCACGGCCTTTGCCGGGGCGCCGCCGCTGCCGCCGTCATCAGGCCGGATCGCGATCGCTAACGCAACCACGGCAACCGCCGCCGTAACCGGAATCCACCAGACCGTCCGTCCCGCATGGCGGAGATTGAAGTAGTGCCGGACCCACGCGCCGATCACCACGAGCGCCACGAGCACGAGCCACCCCTGGTCGTGGCCGAACGTGAACGGGAAGTGGTTCGAGATCATGGCGAAGACCACCGGCAGGGTCAGGTAGTTGTTGTGAACCGAGCGGCGCTTGGCCTCGAGGCCCGGCCCTGGGTCGGGCGCCTCGCCCCGCTCCTTCGCCCGGATCAGCTCCCAGTGCGCCGGGATGATGTTGAAGAGGACGTTCGCGGCCATGATCGTCCCGAGCATCGCGCCGACCTGGAGATAGGCGGCCCGGCCGCTGAAGACCTGGCTCGCACCGTACGAGGCGGCGACGACGAGGCCGAGCAGGAACAGCCCCATCAGGAGCTCGTGGCGCAAGACCCGGCACCCAAGGTCGTAGAGCACCCAGGCGACCCCGAGGCCGAGCAGGCTCAGGGTGACCGCCGCGGCGGGGTCGATGTCCCGAACCGACTTGTCGACCAGGTACGTCTCCGCGTCGAAGTAGTAGAGGACTACGAGCAGCGCGAAGCCGGAGAGCCAGGTCGCGTACGCCTCCCACTTGAACCAGTGCAGCGGCTCGGGCAGCTCGCGCGGCGCGACCGTCCACTTCGAGATCCGGTAGAAGCCGCCGCCGTGGATCTCCCATGTCTCGCCGCCCACGCCGTCGTCGATGTCGTGCTTCTCCTTCGGACGGCCGAGATGGTTGTCGAGCGCCACGAAGTAGAAGGACGTCCCGATCCAGACGATCCCGGCGAC
>JBKJWJ010000239.1:0-3806 GCA_046716905.1 Gaiellaceae bacterium | reverse complement strand
GAACGGTGAGAGCGGCGATTCACGGCCGCTGGCGTCGAAAGTGATCCTCTTCTCGTCCGACGGGATGCGCCCGGACCTCGTCGACCGCTACGCCAAGGCGGGTGCGATGCCGACCATGCGCACGCTCTTGAAGAGCGGCGTCCGCGGGGTCAACGGCCTTATGCAGGCCTTTCCGCCGAACACCGGCGTCGGCTGGAGCACGCTTGCCACCGGGACCTGGTCGAGCGAGCACGGGTCGACGAACAACACGTTCTTCCGCACCGGCGAGAGCAACTTCAACAACAGCACGGGGATCGGGGCTGCGGGGGCTATCCAGACCGACTCGATCCAGCAGACAGTCGAGCGAGCCGGTAAGACCGTCGTCTCCATGGAGTGGGTCGCCTCGCGCGCCCTCAACCCGGCCATGAAGGGCCCCGTCGTCGACTTCCGCAGCTTCCTCTCCAACCGTGGCATCGTCGCGAACTACGACGTGCCGGGCCAGCCGGCGGGCGCGGCCGCGTTCGGCGTCTCGTACCAGCGAACGGGGACGACGGAGAACGCGGGCACCTCGAACGCCTATGACGTGCCTTCGGTCACCGACGCCGAGGGTTGGACGAACGTCCCCGCGACTCGGGGAACCCCTAGGCAGACACAGTTTCGGGTGCGAAACACCGCTTTCCCCTCCGATGCGAACGTCAACCGGTTCTTCGACCTCTACATCTACGACTCGGCCGGAAGCGCGCCCGGGTACGACCACGTCTTGGTGGTTCCGAGCACGGCCGGCAAGGACGGGTCGCAGGCGGTCGCAAATCTCGTGCAGGGCCAGTGGGCCGACGTGAAGGTTACGCTGGTCGGCTCTCGCGCAGGCCAGACCGCTGGCTTCTACCTGAAGGCAATCGACATCGCTGGCGACCTCACGAAGTTCCGCCTCTACTTCGCTTCGATCGCGCGTTCGAACGCGACCTACAACGGCTGCACGTACGCGCCGGGCTGCAACACGGCGCTCGGTTTCGAGGAAACCTTGAACAAGAACTTCCCGACCTCCACGGCGGCGGACTTCGCGCCCCTCGAGGCGCGGATCGTGGACGAGGACACGTACGCCGAGCAGGGCTTGATGTGGAAGAACGCCCACTTCGCGTACCTCCGCTACATCATCGAGACGCTCGGCGTCCGGCCTGACCTCCTGATGCTCGGCAACCCGGTCACGGACGAGTTCAGCCACCAGTTCATGGCGCTCGTCACGCCGACGGACATCGACGGCGACGCGAATCCCTACTACGACGACGTTGAAGGCGACGGTGTCAAGGACAATCGCATCGCCGCCCGTGAGGGCTACATCCGTTCCGCGTACACGGAGGCGGACGAGACGCTGACGCTCGCGCGGTCGCTGATGGGCTCGGGGACGACCTCGTTCGTGACCTCCGACCACGGCTTCGCTCCGCAGTGGCGCGCCGTGAACAGCAGCAAGATCCTCGTCGATCTCCAGCTCCAGGAGCGCGAGCAGAGCGGCAACTGCCGCAGGGCGGCGAACGATCCCGGCACGACGACGCCGGGCGACACGCAGGTGAAGGAATGCCACGCAGGCGGGACGGTCCAGTTCTACATCAACCTGGCCGGCCGCGATCCTGCCGGGACGAACAACTCGAACGGGCCCCAGGTACCGGCAAACCAGTACGAGACGGTTCGGAACCAGATCATCAACGAGTTCCGCAACCTCACCGACCCGGCGAATCCGGGCAAGAAGGTCGTCGACGCCGTGTTCAATAAGGAGTAGCTTCGCAACGTCGACGGCTCCGACTCCTTGCACCCGAATCGAAGCGGCGACGTCGTCGTCGTCTTCCGCCCGCCGTACCAATCGGACGGCGCGGCGCCCGGTACGCGGTTCTCGTTCTCCGAATTCTTCGGGCAGCACGGTTACCTGCCCAATCTCGTGAACCTCGAGCGCAACGTGAACATGCACGCGACGTTCATCGCGAGCGGGCCGGGCATCCGGAAGGAGGGGAAGGTTCGTGGTGTGCGGGCGATCGACGTCGCGCCGACGATCTCCTTCCTCATGAACATCAACGCGCCGAACAACTCGCGCGGCGAGATCCTGTTCAACGCCGTCGAGCGGGGCGGCCGCTTCCGGGAGATCACCTTCCTGAACATCAGCGACTACCACGGACAGCTTCCGCCGCTCACCGAGGCGGCCGACTTCACCGTTGTCGCAGGCACACCGCCTGTGCTGAGCACACTCGGACCCACCTTCAACATCAGCGGCGCGGCATTCCTGAAGCCGTGGTTCGACTCGTATCGGCTGCCCGCTCGCCACGGATCCTTGACCGTCACCGGCGGCGACGCTGTCGGTGCGACTCCGCCCGTGTCGAACTTCTTCGGCGACAAGCCGACGATCGACCTCATGAACATGATGGGGTTCAGCGCCGACGGCCTGGGCAACCACAACTTCGACCGCGGCGAGACGTACTTGCGCCGCGAGCTGATCCCGCGGGCCCGGTTCGAGTACGTCTCGGCGAACGTCGTCGACGGTGCCGGCCGGACGCCTCCGGAGTGGTCTCCGTCGCACGTCTTCAGGTTCCGCGGCATGAAGGTCGGTGTCATCGGGTTCTCGAACACCGACATCGCGACGCTGACGAAGCCGGGGTCGCTCGGACCGTTCGAAGTCAGAGATCCGGTCGCCGCTGTCAATGCGGAGGCCGCCCGGCTCAGGGAGGCGGGCGTCGACGTGGTGGTCGCGATCGGGCATCTCGGTGCCGACAACGGCACCGCCCGGCGGCTCGAGCCCTACTACGCCGTCGGGAACCCGTCAGGCCCGCTCATCGACCTCGCCGACCGCGTCCGGGGCGTCGACGCAGTCCTCGGCGACCACACGAACTTCCAGGTGCTCGACACACGCCCCAACGGCGTGCTCGTCACCGAGAACCTGAGCAGGGGCACCCGGCTCACGCGCGTCGTGCTGGTCGTCGACACGCGGACGGGCCAAGTCACGTACAAGAGCGCCGACTGGCACCGGTCGTGGAATATCGGCGTCACGCCCGACCCGATGATCCAGGCGAAGATCGACGAGCTCAACGCCGAGATCAGGCCGATCATGGAGCAGAAGGCCGGCGACTCGACGGTCGAGGTCCTGCGCTCCGATTCCTGCGGGCGATCGGACGGCCGGTTCTGCGAGTCGAAGGTCGGCAACACCGTCACGGACGCGATGCGCGCGACCTACGGCACCGACTTCGCGATCACGAATTCGGGCGGGCTGCGTGACCGGCTGACGTGCCCGGTGACCGACAACCCGAACGACTTCTGCCCGCCCTACACACCACCGCCGTACCTGATCACTCGCGGCCAGGTGTTCAGCGTGCTCCCGTTCGGAAACGTCGTTGCGACGGTCACTGTCACCGGGGCGGAGCTGAAGGCGTTCCTCGAGAACGGCGTCTCGCGGATGCCAAGCGCCGACGGCCGGTTCCCGCAGGTGTCCGGTCTGTGCTTCACCTACGACATCTCCGCGGTGGCCCAGAGCCGTGTGGTTTCGGCCGTGCGGCAGGCGACGAACGGCAGTTGCACCGGTGCTGCAGTGCCCTTGACGGCCGCAAACACCTACTCGATCGCGATCAACGACTTCATGCAGAGCGGCGGTGACGGCTATCCGGCGGTCGGCGGCCGCGCCACCAGCCGCGAGCTGATGGACGAGGTCCTCGCGAACTGGATCGCCGCGAACACGCCCATCAGCCCAGCCATCCAGGGCCGGATCAACTGCACCAAGGTGCTCGACCCGGCCAGCACGAACAACTGTCCGGCGATCACGGCCCCGTAGCTCAAATGCTTGGAGCCCGCCG
>JBKJWJ010000238.1:0-2552 GCA_046716905.1 Gaiellaceae bacterium | reverse complement strand
ACTCGCCCCCGGTCACGCCGCCCGGATGGAGGTGCCCGCACGCGTCTCGCGCGGGGTGGTGCGCATCGCCCTGCCCGGCCGGCCATGGCCGCTCGTGCTCGACGGACGAGTCCGCGTGCGCGCGCTCGTCGGGACCCTTCGCCAGGGCCCTCTGCGTGGCAGCTTCCGCCTTCGCCGCCGTGCCCCGATCGAGGCGGCTTCGATCGGTCTCTATCGCATCGGTGCGCGCCCTCTCGGGGTCGTGCAGGCGTTCGGGCCGCGTGTCGGCGTCCTCTATGACGAAGGCGACATTCGCGCGCTCTATCCGTCAGGCCGCGGGAGCTATGCGGTGGGAGCCGGGCTCGGGACGCGCATTCCCACTGCGGGCACCGCCTCGTTTCGCGTGGCCGACGCCGTCTACCGCGGCGAGCAGGCGGCGCGGGTCGCCGTCCGCCAGGAAGACGTCTGGGTTCGGAGCGGAAGCGCCTACCTCGGCTGCACGCTCACGATCCCGCCCGGCCAGGGGAGGCGCCCGGCGCTCACGTTTGCCCATGGAGCCGGGGAGGCGCCGAGGTCGTACAACCTCATCACGAGCCTCTACGCGAACCACCTCGGTCTTGTCACGCTCTCGTGCGACAAGCGCGGCGTCGCGCAGTCCGGCGGCGACTACCCGGGTGAGTTCCCGGGCACGACCGCGGTTGACCAGTACGCCCGCGACGTGCAGGCACAGGCCCGGTTCCTCGCGGCTCAGCCGGAGGTGGATCCGGCGCGCGCCGGGATCTCCGGCGTCAGCCAGGCGGGCTGGATCATGCCGCTGGCGGCCAGCCGTGAGCCCGCGATCAAGTTCATGCTCGGACTCGTCGCGCCGACCCTCACCCAGGGCGAGACCGATCTCTGGGCCAACCTCACCGGACAGGGCCAGTCGATGCCCACCCGAACAGACGATGACATGGAGGCCGAAGTGCGGGCTGCCGGCCCGAGCGGCGTCGACCCGATGCCCGCGATCCGTGCGATGCGGGTCCCGGCCCTCTGGATCTTTGGCGGCAAGGACCGAACCGTGCCCTCCCGTCTCTGCGTCGAGCGGCTAGACCCGGTTGCCCGCGACCCGGGCCGCGACTTCTCCTATCGGGTCTTCCCCGGCGGCACGCACGGGCTGATCCTCACCGAGAACGGCCTGATTGCCGAGCAGCAGCGCTCCAACCGGTTCGTCGAGGGTCTTCACCGGGCGATTCGCGAATGGCTCGCGGCTCGCGGTCTCACGGCGTAGGCGTCAGCCCCGAAGCCAGTCCGTGACGCTGCGCGAGGTTGCGAGTGAGGAGAAATCCCCGCGATCGCGCATCTCCTCCGCCGCAGCCGCCATCGCATTGACTGCGACCCAGGCCAGGCCCCCGCCGATACTGACCCGGTGCCCGCCGGCGGCCACGATCTCGCTCATGACCAGGCCGGGCAGGGCAAGCACGTTGACCGGCTTGGAGGTCGCCTCGCAGACTGCGCGAATCTCGCCTGGAGTACGAAGCCCCGGCGCGTACAGGACATCGGCGCCGGCATCCTCGTAGGCCCGGAGCCGCGCGATCGTGTCGTCGAGATCGGGGTTCTCCCGGATGTGGTTCTCGGCCCTCGCCGTGAGGGTGAAGGGGAAGTCGAGGCCTGAGACTGCCTCCACGGCTGCGGCGACCCGTTCCACGGCGTGGCTCAGCTCGTAGAGCCCGACGCCCGGGTCGTAGTCCTCGATCGACCCTCCGACCGCACCGGCCTCCGCAACCCGCCGGATTGCGAGCGCTGCATCCTCGGGTGCCGGCCCGTACCCGTTCTCGAGGTCGATCGAGACCGGCAGGCTCGTCGCCCGGTCGAGGGCGCGCGTGTGCTCCACGACCTCGTCGAGCGTGGCCTCGCCGTCAAGTCGTCCCAGGGTGTACGCGAAGCCGGAGCTCGTGCTCGCGAGGGCCTCGAACCCGAGCGCCTCCAGCACGCGAGCCGAGCCCGCGTCCCACGGGTTTGGGATGACGAACGGGTCGCCCTCGTGCAGGGCTCGGAACGCCGCGCCTTTCCTCTGCTGCGTCGATGGCACGTCGACAGGTATTAGACCTACTGAGGGCCTGCGTGAGTCAGCGCGAGGAGCGCGTGGCCGAGCTCCTCGGGCGTGAAGGGCTTGGCGAGGAGCGGCCATTCGTCCCCGCTGATTCCGCGCTGGACGAGCATGTCGTCGGAATGACCCGAGGTCGCCGGCCCGACCCGAGCGCGGTAGGTTAGATCGCGATGCGCGCCGAGATCAAGGAGAAGCGCGAGGTCGCGAAGGGCACCCTGCTCGTCGTCTTCGATCTGCTCGGCCGCGAGGTCGACTTTCAGGCGGGCCAGTACTTCTGGGTCACGCTTCTCGACCCGCCATACGACGACGAGAAAGGCCCGCGCCGGCATGTCTCCGTCGTCACGTCGCCGAACGAGCGGGGCGTGCTCGGCCTCTGTACCCGCGTGCGTGAAACTGCCTTCAAGCGCTCGCTCGCCGAGCTTCCGGTAGGCGCCGGGGTCGAGGTCGAGGAGCCGAAGGGAAGCTTTCTGCTCCCGGACGAGACCGA
>JBKJWJ010000237.1:0-5157 GCA_046716905.1 Gaiellaceae bacterium | reverse complement strand
TACCGATCCACGCGCTCCACGACGAGGCCGACCGGCTCGAGCACGCGCTCTCGGAGGAGCTCGAGGCCCACATCGACCGCACCCTCGGCTATCCGACCCGTGATCCGCACGGAGATCCGATCCCCGGCCCGGACCTCAAGATCGTCCTGACGAAGACGACGCCGCTCTCGAAGCTCGAGCCCGGCACCAAGGCGACGGTGTCTCGGGTTCCGGACGACGACGGCGAGCTCCTTCGCTACCTGGACGAGCTTCAGCTCACACCGGGCAACGGCGTCGAGGTGACGGAATCCGCGCCGTTCGAGGGGCCGGTCACGGTGCGGGTCGGCGGCGAGGATCACGCGATCTCACGCGAGCTCGCAGCCCGAATCGCTGTAACTTGACAGTTACGTAACGAAAAAGTTACTCTACTGGCGTGAGTGCATTCGAGGCCCTCGCCGATCCGACCAGGCGACGCATCGTCGAGCTCGTCTCCGAGCGGGAGCGGTCGGCGGGGGAGATCGCAAGCGTCTTCGACATCTCCCGGCCCGGCGTCTCCAGGCACCTCCGTGTGCTGCGGGAGCACGGCGTGGTTCACGCACGGGACGACGGCACCCGCCGTCTCTACTCGCTCGAGACCCGCGGCCTGTCCGAAATGGACGACTGGCTGCGGCGCTACTGGAGAACCGCCTCGACGCGCTAGAGACCGAGCTACAGAGAGGAAAGCGATGAACGAGGGACGACTGAGAGCTGAAGGCGACCGTTGCGGAGTCGAAGGCCGAGGCGCTCGCGACCACCGGTTGAGAGCGGGCACGCGGAGTAACCTCCTACGGCCGATCTCGCAGCCGCCGCCAGGCCTCGGCCATGGCGATCCTCTCCTCCACCGATGGATGGCTCGAGAAGAGCTGGTGCGCCCAGGCCGGCGGAGTCGGATCCTGGAGCGCTTCGAGCGTGAAGGCCTCGAAGAGCCCCCGAGCCGCGGCCGGGTCGCGCGTCGTCTCGAGCGCGATCCAGTCCGCTTCGGCCTCGAGCTCCCGCCCCACTGCGCTCGAGAGCGGCTGCAGGGCGATGCCGCCCACGACGAGGGCAAGCAGGGCGAGCGGCACCGCGTGCGGCTCGTAGATCCCCCCACGCCGTCGCGTCAGGCGCCCCACGGCCGCGAGTAGGGGAAGCGAGAGCAGCGCGTACCAGGCGATGCCCTTCCACAGGTGCGACCGCGAGTGATGGGCGATTTCGTGCGCGAGGACCATCCGCACCTCGTCGTCGTCGAAGCGGCCGTCGATCAACGTGTCCCAGAGGAAGATGCGGCGGCTCGGGCCGAGACCCGTCGCGTAGGCGTTCGGCGCGTCCGTGAAGTCGCTGACCTCCTCGACGACGAGCTTGATCTCGTCCGTCCCCTGCTGGCGCGCATACCGCTCGGCGGCCCGCTCGAGGTCGGCCGGCGGGTCTGTCTTGTTGATCACGAGGTACGGGTAGACGAACCCGAACAGGAGCGCGAGACCGACGAAGACAGGCGTGGCCGCCAGCCACCAGCGCCGCCGGAAGACGGCGGCCAGGGCCATGGTGATCAACAGCCAGAGGCAGATGAACAGGAACTCGGCGGCGAGGACGACCCAGTTCTCGAAGAACCAGTCCAGGTACCCCGTCGTCCAGAGCCCGTAGCGCCGCTGCCACCACAGCTCGGCGGCCTGGAACGGGATCTGCGAAAGCCAGACGAGGGCGAGGCCGAGCATTCCGAGCAGCATTCCCGTCCCGATCCGCCCAGCCGCCGACTCGCGAGCGAACCGCGCACCTCGCCAGGCGTAGAGCAGGAGCACGACCACAGCGACGAGCTGCGAGGACAGAAAGCTCCAGCGCATGAAGGTCTCGTAGCGCTCGGCGCGATCGAGATCGTCCTGTGGCACGGGAACGTCCACCTCCGGGAGCACCAGGCTGTCGGGGACGTCTGTCTGCCAGAGGAGCGAGGCGCCGACGAGCCACCCCACGCCGAGGGCGAGCACGAACACGCGGCTCGCCCAGTGCCGGATCAGGCGATTGAAGGCGCCGGGTCCGCCGGGAACACGGACTCGGACATAGCCTCGGGCTCCGGCGGCGAGCCAAGCGCAGGGCCGCTGTACGGATACCGGTCGGTGACCAGCAGCAAGTAGGCCTCCCCCTGCGCGCTGTAGCGAATGGCGTACGCCTGGGCCTCGCGGAAGGAGTGCGGCATGCGACCGGTGACGAGCGCGACGAACCAGCCGAGGAAACCGGTGGCGAAGAGCAGGGTCCCGAGCGCGCTCGAGACGGCGAACGCCGGTAACGCCAGGAAGAGGCGGAAGGCGGTCACGACTCGCCGTTGGCGGCCGGGCGGCGGCAACTCCACGTCGACCGGATAGCTCCCGGCGGTGCCGGTGAACCCCGGGAACGGATTCGGCCGTGAGGAAGAGATATGCCGACACGTGCTGCGAGTAGCGGACGTAGGCCGACAGGAACCGGTGCAGCGCGGACGGCGGCGACCCAGTGACCAACGCCGCGATCCAGGTGGCCAGCGCGGCGAAGAAGACCGCCACCGACCACAGCACGAACCAGACGATGTGCGGGATCGAGAGCAAGAGCCGGAAGAAGACGGTTAGCCGGGAGCGGTGCAGGTCGTCCGAGACCACAAGGCTGACTGGGTGATCAGGACCCGTCGCCTGCGGCTCAGCCGGATCCACGTTCGGGTACCGCTCGGTCAGCACCAGGGCGTACGCGAGCACCTGCGCGACGTAGCGCAAGCCGTACGCCTGAAGGTCGCGGAAGCCCTTCGGCATCCTCGAGGTCGCAAGCACCGCGAACCAGCCGAGGAAGGCGACGACGAACAGCACGCCGCCGCTCGATCCTGTCGACCACCACGAGGGCTCCGCGTTCGTCTGTCCGTACTCGCCGCCGCTCGACCCCGATGTGCCGATGAATGCGACCGTCAGGAGCAAGGCCGGGATCGCGAGGAGCAACCGGAACGCCGTCACGAGCCGCCGCTGGGGTTGCGGCGCCTCGATCTCGAGGTCCACCGGGTAGCCCGGGCTCCCGGTGAACCCCGGGTACGGGTTGGCCGCAAGCAGGACGTAGGCGAGGACGTGCGTCGTGTACCGGACGTACGAGCTCAGGAATCGGTGGAGCCCTTCCGGCGATCGACCCGCGATGAGGGTCACCAGCCAGTTCGCGATTCCGGCGACCACGGCCGCGATCGACCAGAGCCACAGCCAGACGAAGTGCGGGATCGCGAGGAGCAGCCGGAAGAAGACCGTCAGCCGCGAGCGGTGGAGGTCATCCTCGACAGTCAGCCGGACCGGGTGCGGAGCCACCGCCGCATTATCGGGCCGTCATCGGTCGAAGTCGAAGCGCGTCGCCGTCTTCGGGTAGTCCTGCTCCAGCCAGGCGAGCGCGCGACGAGGCCGGAGCCGATACCAGCCTGCACCGTCGGAGTCCTCGACGTTCGGCCGCCAGTCGTACTTCGGCTCGTACGCGTCGGCAGTCCGCTCGTCCGGCACGAAGTGCTCGACCTCGCCGTGCAGGATCACGACCTCGTCGCCGCTCTCCAGATGGATGACGACACGGGGATCGCGCTCGAGATTCCGAGCCTTGCGCGACCGCGGGTTCGTACCGAACTGGAAGGCCCCGTCGAGCCACACGCCCCAGACCGGCGCAACGGACGGCCTTCCGTCACGGCTCGTCGACGAGATCCAGTAGTTCCGGGACTTGGTCAGGCGCTCGACCGCCCAGTCCCAGTCGAGCATCCCCTCGTCGCCCTGCGAGATCCCGTAGTTCGGCCCGAACCCGGGCCGGCTACGCCGCGGCTCGCTCACGCGACGACTCGGTAGACCTCGAACACCTCCGCATACTCACGGTTGACGTTGATCCCGTGCGTCCTCGCAACGCTCCGGATGTACTCGGGATCGGAGTAGCGCCGGTGCTGCTGCGATTCGTACCTCGAGAGCGCACGGGCTTTCCGCTCGATGTGCTCCTGCTCGAGTGCGATGTAGGCCTGGTAGTCGAAGTTGAAGTTGTTCCAGGGGATCTCGTAGCCGAGGATCGTCGTGCGCTTGAAGGCGCGGAGGCCCTCGGCGGCGATCACCTGATGATCCTGGTGGATGTCGCGCAGGCTCGGCTGCAGAACCACGTCCGGTTTCCACTCCTCCCAGAGAGCGATTAGCAACTCGAGGATCTCCTGCCGGTGCTCGGGGAAGGTGCGCACTTCGAAGTCGTGGACGATCAGCTGCGACTCGGGGATGCCGAGCTCTGTCGTTGCCTCACGCACCTCACGAGCCAGCGTGTCGGGTGGAAAGCCTTCCGGCAGTGACCGCGTAGCGATGGAGAACGCGACGTATCGCACCTCGGATCCGTCCTCCACGAGGCGCGCGAGGGTGCCGCCGCACCCGAACTCACCATCGTCGGTGTGCGGTGCGAGAACGAGCACCTTGCGCCAGCCCATGAGCATCGGGACGTAGTATCCGGCTCCGGGGATGGACGAGGCGGGACTGGCGCAGTTCGCGGGAATCGTCGGCGCCGGAGGCGCCGCGCTCGCGATCCTCGCGGGACGCCGGATCACGCTGTACGCAGGCTTCGCCCTGCTCGGCGCGGCGGAGGCGCTGCTTGCCGTGTCCATGGCAGGGACGGACGCGCTCGACAAGGTCGCTTCTCCGGCGGCACTCGCGGCCGGCGTGGCCGGCGCGATCCTCGTCGCGGCGTCGGCTGCGGTCTTCGTCCGGTTTCGGCTGTTGACGATTCCTGCGCTCGTCCTCGCTGCCCCGTTCCGGCTTCCGTTCGACTTCGACCGGGACCATCGGTTCTTCTTCGCGCTCGCCGAGGGAGGGCGGCTCGGTCGCCTGATCCCGCTCTACGGGGTGCTCACCGCGGCCGCGGCTGCGTTCCTCTACCGCGCACTCCGTCGTGGCGAGGCCGCAGCGCCGCCGATGGTGATTGCCCTTCCTGCGGCGGCGTTTCTTGCCCTCGCCTCCGTCTCGCTCCTCTGGTCGGAGGATCTCGACCGGGGTGCGAACCTGCTCGCGTTCTTCCTCCTCCCGTTCGCCGCGATGGTGGCGGTGGTCATGCGAGCCGAGCTCGCGCCGTGGCTGCCGAGGGCGCTCGCGGTGATCGCCCTCGGGCTCGCCTCGGTCTTCGCGCTCGTCGGGCTGGTGCAGCAGGCAACGAAAGAGGTGCTCTTCT
>JBKJWJ010000236.1:0-2897 GCA_046716905.1 Gaiellaceae bacterium | reverse complement strand
GTTCTACCCCCAGGCGGTCGACGCCTTCCGCTGGAAGGGCGAGGTCACATGCCTGCCCCAGAACATCTCGAGTCTCGTCGTCTACTACAACCGCGACCTCTTCAAGCGCTTCGGCGTCTCACCGCCGCGGAATGCCATGCCGTGGCAGGAGTTCGTGGGTAAGGCCTCCCAGATGACGCGCGACAAGAACGGCCAGCCCGTTCGCGGCGCCGACCCGGACCTGCCGGCCGCCGGCACCGCGCCTGCCGCGATCTACGGCCTCGGGGTCGAGCCCACGATCATCCGGCTGGCACCGTTCGTCTGGTCGAATGGCGGCGAGGTCGTGGACGACGAAGAGTCTCCCACCCGCTTCGCCTGGGACACCCCCGAGGCCAAGCAGGCGATCGATGCCTTTTTCCAGCTCCGTACGACCCACGGAGTCGTCCCGACCGACCAGGAGGTCGAGTCCGAGGACGACGAGAGCCGCTTCACGAACGGGCGCCTCGCGATGCTGCTCGGCTCACGCCGTTCGGTCCCCACCTTTCGCGAGGCGGCCAAGTTCGACTGGGACATCGTCTCTCTGCCGGTTTTCAAGGAGCCGGCCGGCATCCTCCACTCGGACGCCTACTGCATGACGAAGGCGTCGGACGCAAAAGACGCAGCCTGGCGCTTCGTCGAGTTCGCGCTCGGGCCGCAGGGCGCGCCGGTCGTGGCGCGGACCGGCCGCACGGTTCCGTCGCTGCGATCAGTCGCCGAGTCCGATGCCTTCCTCGATCCGGCGAAGAAGCCGGCGAACTCCCGCATCTTCCTCGACGGGATCAAGACGATTCGGCGAGTTCCGACCATCTCCACCTGGCCGGAGATCGAGGACGCCAGCGAGGGCATCCTCGAGAACGGGATGTACATGGGCAAGTCTGTGGACGAGGTCGTCGCCGAGCTCGACGAGCAGACCCGACCGCTCTTCGAGCGCGCAGAGCGCTGACAGCCACTCTCTAGACTCGGCGCGCGATGCGGGCAGGCGAAGGGAGATGGGGCGGATGGCGGCTGCCTGGCGCCGCCGCGGTCGCGCTGCTGTTCCTCCTTCCGCTCTGGTTCATGGTCAGTGGCTCGCTGCGTGAGCCCGGCAAAGCTCCGCCGAGGTCGCCGGAGCTCTTTCCGAACCCGCTTTCGACAACGAGCTATGACCGAGCTTTCGACATCGTCGATCTCACGCGCCACGTCGTGAACTCGCTCGTCGTGGCGGGCCTGACCGTGCCCTTGGCAGTGCTCTTCGCCTCCTGGGCCGGGCTAGGTCTTTTCCTCGTCGCCGGACGGCTGCGGGCGGCGCTGCTGGGCCTCTCGTTCGCGGCGCTGATGATCCCGGTCACCGCTCTCCTCGTCCCGCGCTTCACGCTCTTCCGTTGGCTGAACCTCACCGACACCTGGGTGCCGCTCATCGCGCCGGCCCTGCTCGGGCTCTCGCCGTTCTACGTCCTACTCTTCTACTGGAGCTTCCGCCGGCTCCCTGCGGAGCTCTTCGAGGCGGCGCGGCTGGAGGGCATGAAGCCGTTCGGGATCTGGCGGCGGATCGCGATGCCCCTCGTCCGTCCGGTGACGGTCGCCGTCGCCTTGCTGGCGTTCATCGCGTCCTGGGGGAACTTCCTCGACCCTCTGATCTATCTCTTCGACTCCGACCTCTACACGCTGCCACTCGGTCTCCGGTCGCTCGCGACGCTCGATCGCACCAACTACCCGGTTCTCCTGGCGGGGGCCGTGGTCGCCACTGCGCCGGTCGTCGTGGCCTTTGCGATCGCCCAGCGCTTCTTCCTGCACGAGGATCGCGGGGCTGGGTGGCTCGGCCGATGAGGGTCGCGCTCCAAGACGTTCAGAAGGACTACGGCGGCGTCCGTGCGCTCGACGGTGTCGACCTCGAGGCTGCGGACGGCGAACTGCTCGTCGTGGTCGGGCCGTCCGGCTGCGGCAAGAGCAGCCTCTTGCGGTGCATCGCGGGCCTGGAAGCCGTCGACGGAGGCACGATCCGGATCGGAGACCGCGACGTCACACACCTCCGGCCGGCCGCGAGGAACGTCTCGATGGTCTTCCAGAGCTACGCGCTCTTCCCGCATCTGACGGTCTGGGAGAACATTGCCTTCGGCCTCGTCGTTCGCGAGGAGCCGAAAGCGCTCGTGAAGGAGCGCGTGGCGAGCGCAGCCCGCCTCGTCGGCGCCGACGCGTTTCTCGATCGGCGTCCCTATCAGCTGTCAGGCGGGGAGCGGCAGCGCGTTGCGCTCGCGCGGGCCGTTGTCCGGCGGCCGGACGCCTATCTGCTCGACGAGCCGCTCTCGAATCTCGACGCGGGCATGCGGGCGCAGATGCGAACTGAGCTGCGCCGCCTCCACCGTGAGGTCGGCTCGACGATGATCCATGTGACTCACGACCAGGTCGAGGCGCTCACCCTCGGGGACCGGATCGTGGTCATGGAGGGTGGGCGAATTCGCCAGGTCGGGACGCCGGACGAGGTCTACGGCCGCCCGAGCAACAGGTTCGTCGCGGGTTTCCTCGGAACGCCGTCGATGAACTTCCTCGACTCCGAGGCTGCTCGTCCGTTTCACGTCCCGCCCGAAGGAAGCGTGGTCGGGATCAGGCCCGAGCACCTGCGGCTCGACGGGGCCGGTGTCCTGACACGAGTGGAGCTGGTCGAGGTCGCAGGAAGCGACGCCTTCCTCCACCTGGACAGAGGGCTGGTCGCACGTGTCGAGGCTGCCGGCCGGCCGGCCGAGGGCGCAGAGGTTCAGATCGCATTCGATCGAGCGGACGCCCACCTCTTCGACGAAGCCTCGGGGGAGCGCATCGAGTGGAGGTGAGCGAGCGACGCCAGGTCGCATTGATCCTCGCTCCCTACGTCTACGGCATCGTCGTGCTGATCTCGCTTCCGGCGG
>JBKJWJ010000235.1:0-3967 GCA_046716905.1 Gaiellaceae bacterium | reverse complement strand
AGCTCTCCCGTGTCGGTCACCTCGCCGATCACCTCGTGGGCCAGATCCCAGCGCCGGCAGAGGGCAAAGACGTCCTCGAGCCGGTCGGCACGCACGACGGCGACCATCCGCTCCTGGCTCTCCGAGACCATGATCTCCCAGGCCTCCATCTCGTCCTCGCGGAGCGGTACGCGGTCGAGATCGACGTCGACGCCGGCACCGTCGCGCGCCATCTCGGCCAGCGACGAGGCGAGGCCCGCCGCGCCGCAGTCCTGGAGCGACTCGACGAGCCCGCGCTCGGTCAGCTCGAGACTTGCCTCGATCAGCTTCTTGCCCGTGAACGGATCCCCGATCTGGACGGTCGGGCGCTTGTCGGCGTCTCGAAGCCGGGCCACGCCGGCGGAGCCGTCATGGCCCTCCGACGCCGTCGCAAGCGACGGCTCGGCGAGCTCCTGGCTCGCAAGCACGCTTGCGCCACCGATTCCGTCCCGCCCAGTCGTCGCGCCGTAGAGGACGAGCAGGCCGCCGGTCAGCGTCGCCTTCGCGCGGGTGAGCCGCTCCTTCGGCAGGAGGCCGACGCACATGGCATTCACGAGGCAATTGCCGGTGTAGGCGTCGTCGAAGACCGCCTCCCCGCCGACCGTCGGTACCCCGACGCAGTTCCCGTAGTGGCCGATGCCGGACACGGCTCGTTCGAACATGAACCCCGGCTCGCCGAACCGCAGCCCGTCCAGGAGCGCGATCGGCCGGGCTCCCATCGCGATTACGTCGCGCAGGATTCCTCCGACTCCGGTGGCCGCGCCCTGGAACGGCTCGACCGCCGACGGATGGTTGTGGCTCTCCACCTTGAAAGCGACGGCCTCTCCGCCGCCCAGGTCGAGCACGCCTGCGTTCTCGCCTGGTCCCTGGAGCACGCGCCCGCCGCGCGAAGGCAGCCGCTTCAGTAGCAGTGCCGAATGCTTGTAGCCGCAGTGCTCCGACCAGAGGAGCGAGAACACGGCGAGCTCGAAGTCGTTGGGATCGCGCTCGAGCAGCTCGCAGATACGGTCGAGCTCCCCGTCCGTCAGGCCGAGAGCTCGGTGGAGAGGCTGTTCGGCGACCCGCGTCAGGTGCCGCAGTCTAGATGCCCCGGTGGACATCCTCGGCCCCGCGGAAGGCCCGGCGGCGTCGGGTCGTTAGGTTGTTGAAGTGACACGCGGATACGTCTCAACGCTGATCGTCCTCGCACTGATCTGGGGCTCCTCGTTCCTCTTCATCGAGATTGCGATCGACGAGCTCTCGCCCGCCGCAACCATGTCCGGCCGCCTCCTCGTCGCCGCGATCGTGCTCGGAGCCGTCCTCGTCGCGAGGCGCGGCTGGGGTCAGGCGATCCGCTGCGTGAAGGAGTTCGGACGGGCGGGATTCGTGCTCGGCGTGATGGGCATGGCCCTCCCGTTCTGGCTGATCGCCTGGGGTCAGACGCATGTCGATTCGGGGATCGCGGCAATCGGCAATGCGGCGATGCCGATCTTCGTGGCGCTGCTTGCGATCCGCTTCGCGCGACATGAGCGGGTGACGGGGCTGCGAGCGGTCGGAATCGCGCTGGGCATTCTCGGCGTGGGCGTCCTGGTCGGTGTGAGCCCCGAAGGCGGATGGTGGGGCATGGTCGGCACGCTTGCAGTCGTCCTTGCTGCGGTCTCCTACGCCGGCGGCTCGCTCTACAGCCAGCACAAGCTCGGCGACTCGTCAGGCCTCCTCGTGTCCACGGCCTCGGTGATCTGGGGAGCCATCGTGATCCTGCCGTTCGGCATCGCTCAGGCTCCGAGCGAGCTGCCCGGCTGGGAACCACTCGCTGCCGTCGTTTTCATGGGCGTCGCTCCGACCGGGATCGGGCTGATCCTGTATCTCAGGCTGCTCGAGGAGTACGGCTCCTCGCGCGCCAGCCTCGTCGTCTATCTGCTGCCGCCGACGGCGCTCGTCTACGGCGCGGTCTTCCTGGACGAGGGCCTGCGCGTCACGGCTCTAGTCGGCCTTGCCTTGATCCTCGGCGGCGTCGCGCTCGGCTCCGGCCTCATCCGGCCTGCGCGGAGGTCGCAGCCGGTCGCCGCGCCGACTCCGTGAGCCTGGTCAAGGGAGAGGGGCTCCGCCTCCGCCGCGCATCGGGCGACGATCTCGACTTCGTCCTCGGACTCTTGAACGACGAGGACGTGGAGCCGTTCCTTGCAGCCTCCCGCGCCCGAGACCGGGAGGGGATTCTGGAGGACATCCGCGTGTCCACCGAGGAGCCTGCGGATTCTGGGCTCTTCGTGATCGAAGTGCCGGACGGAGACGGCTGGGCGCGCGCCGGAATGATGGAGTTTGCGCTCGTGAACCGCCGTAGCCGGATCGCGCACCTGAGCGGCCTCGCGATCCACCCCGACTTTCGCGGACGGCGACTGTCAGACGAGGCGGCGCGCGTCTTTCAGCGTCATCTGATCTTCGACCTCGACTTCCATCGGCTTCAACTCGAGGTCTACGGCTTCAACGAGCGGGCCATCCATCACGCCGAGCGTTCGGGCTTCCTGCGAGAAGGGGTCAAGCGCCAGGCCTACTGGCGTCACGGCGAGTGGGTGGACGGGGTTATTTTCGGGCTGATCCGGGAAGACCTCGAGGGATGAGGCTCGTGATCCTGAGCTTTCTGGCTGCGCTCGTTGCAGCGCCTCTGGCTGCTCAGGCAGCCCAGCCACCGGCCCGCTACTCCGTGACGCTTAACGGCCGCATGGTCGCGAGCTATTCCTACAGCCGCACGACCATGGAATCCGAATGCCGGATCAGCCGCTTCGGCTCGGCCACCCGGACGACGGAGATTCGCAGTCTCCGCCCGACCGTGATTCAGGCAGTGCGCGATCGAGGGCGCGCCGCCTATCGTCCGGCAGTCCTCAGAGCACTTCGCCTCACATCGACGCTCGGAGGAAGCAACTGGACCGAGCGGCAGATCTGCCGCGGCGCGCCGATCGAGACGCGCACCGGCACCTGCCCGCCCAAGATCGACCGAGCGCAATCTGTGCGCGCTCGGATCGCCTGGGGCGGCCCCAATCGAATTGTTTTTCGCCCGGACTCGAGTGGCCCGGCCACCGTCCCGCTCTGCGGTCTCGGCCAGGCCGTGCGTTCGAACGGACGGCTCAGCATCGCCCCGGGCAGGGTGGACGAAGAAGCGTTGCTGCTGGGTCGCGCGCGTCGTGTGCTCGCGAGCGCTTCCGTTACGAGAGACGGGAACGTCGGCTCAGATCCGCAGACGTCGATCGGCGAAAAGGTCGAAGTTCGCTGGACGCTGACCTTCCGCCGGATCCGCTAGCCCGGTGGAGCTGATCCATACCTGTTACCGGGTGACCGACCCGGAGCGTTCGGTCGCCTTCTACGAGGCGCTCGGCCTAGAGAAGCGCCGGGAGATGCCGATCCGCGACGAGGCGACGAACTACTTTCTCGGAGTGCCCGGCAAGGAGATTCCGGAGCTCGAGCTCACCCACAACTTCGGAGTCGACTCCTACGAGGTCGGAACGGGCTATGGCCATGTTGCGCTCACAGTCGACGACCTCGACGCGACCCTTGCGCAGCTGGCTGAGCAGGGCATCGAGCCCGAGCGGCCGCCATACCAGGTGCGAGAGGGCGGCTCCAGGATCTGCTTCGTGCGCGACCCGGATGAGTACAGGGTCGAACTGATCGAGCGCAGCGGCTCGTAGTCGCTACCCGTGGCCGGGAGCGAGCACCGGCCCGTCTTCGAAGGCCCCGACGGCAAGCTCGACGCTCGCCTCGCAGTGCGGGTCCCCGCACTCGCACACGAACTCACGGACGACGACGTCCGCGTCCCCCTGGGCCCAGGGGGACGCGTAGTACCCGCGGACCTGGGACACGATGGCCGCGTTCGCCTCGCGAAGGAGCGTCCGGCGTTCCTCCGTGGTCACGGCTAACGGGCCAACAGCCAGCGCGTCGGCGAAGAGGCTCTCGACGGCGGCCACCATCTCGTCTAGTC
>JBKJWJ010000234.1:0-4201 GCA_046716905.1 Gaiellaceae bacterium | reverse complement strand
TCCGCCCTCGACCCCACCACGTTCAGGTGGCCGCACTCGCAGAGATAGAACGGCAACGGCAGCCCGAAGTAGCGCTTGCGCGAGATGTTCCAGTCGCCCATGTTCCGCAGCCAGTCGTCCATGCGCTTCGAGTAGAAGCTCGGCGTCCACTCGACGGTCGCGTTGGCGTCCAGGAGCGGCTGCCGAATCTCGTCCGCAGCGATGAACCAGTCGTCGACGACCCGGAAGACGAGCGGCGTCTTGCAGCGCCAGCAGATCGGGTAGCGGTGCACGATCCGGCCGGCGTCGACGAGCAGACCACGCTCGCGCAGGGCCTCGATCACCGGCTCCTCGACCTCGTTCGTCGACAGGCCGGCAAAGTCACCGTACTCGGCGACCATCCGGCCTTCCTCGTCGATCGGCACCAGCACCGGCAGGTCGTGAACGCGGGAAAGCTCGAAGTCGTCGGTGCCCGCCCCGGGCGCAATATGGACGATTCCGGTGCCCTCAGAGAGCGAGACTTCGTCCCAGGGGATCACCCGGTGGACGATTCCCTCCTGCTGCGACAGATCGTCGAACGGCCCGCGATAGGTGAGGCCGACGAGCTCCTCGCCCTTGAGTCTCCGGTCGTATTCCCCCTCCTCCTCGGCCAGGCGCCAACCGCCGTCTCGCAGCCCGTACTCGGCATCCGGCTTGACCGCCGCTGCGACGTTCGCGGGCAGCGTCCACGGCGTGGTCGTCCACACGACGAGCGACTCCCCTTCGCGGTCGGCGAGCGGGAACCGGACGAAGAGCGACGGGTGGTCGAGCTCCTTGTAGTTCTCCTCTCCCGCCTGCTCGTGCTGCGAGAGCGACGTTCCGCACCGCGGGCACCACTGTGTCGACCTGTGGCCCTTGTAGAGCCAGTCGCGGCGATCGACTTCCTTGAGGAACCGCCAGATGTACTCGATGTTCGTGTCGGAGAAGGTGAAGTAGCTATTGGCCCAGTCCATCCAGCGACCGAGCCGTCGATCCTGCTCGCTGATCACGCCGGCGAAATGGGCAACTCGCTCTTTGCAGCGCGCGGCGAACTCGGCAAGCCCGTACTCCTCGATGTCGCGCTTGGAGTTCAGGCCGAGCTCCTTCTCGACCTCGACCTCCACCCAGAGACCCTGGCAGTCGAAGCCGTTCTGATAGCGCTGGTCGTACCCGCGCAAGGCCTTGTAGCGCTGGAAGACGTCCTTCAGCGTCCGGCCCCAGGCGTGGTGGACGCCCATCGGGTTGTTGGCCGTGATCGGCCCGTCGACGAAATTCCACTTCTCGCGGCCCGCGTTCTGCTCCCGCAGCCGCTCGAAAATGCCCTCCTGCTCCCACCAGGCCAGGATCTCCCGTTCGAGCGCGGGGTGGTCGGGCTTCTCGGGCAGGCTCGTGAAGACGCTTTCCGCCATGCGTTCGATTCTACGGAGGAGCGGGAACAGCCCAGCCGAGCCGGTCGTTAGCTTCCTTAGACCTCACCCGAAAGGAAAACAGCCGATGTCAGATGCGCAGAACGTGACCGAGGAGAGCTTCCAGCAGGAAGTCCTCTCCTCCGCCAAGCCCGTGATCGTCGACTTCTGGGCCGAGTGGTGCCAGCCGTGCCACATGGTCGCGCCCGTGCTCGACAAGATCGTCGAGGAACGGCAGGGCGAGGTGAAGCTCGTGAAGATCAACATCGACGAGCAGCCCGCGCTCGCTCAGCGGTACGGGATCGCATCGATCCCGACGATGATGCTCTTCAAGGACGGGGAGCCGGCTGCGGCCGCCATGGGCGCTCAGCCCAAGGGCTCGCTCGAGAAGCAGCTCGGGCTCGAGCCGGTCACCGCTTAGCTCCTACTCTTCCGCCGCTTCTTGCTCGGGCGCCGGCACCGGGGAGACCGCCTTCGCGGCGGGCTCCTCGGGCAGGCTCAGGACGCGCATTCCGTGGACGAAGACGATCGTCCCACCGAGCCAGCCGCCGAGCGTGAGCATCCCGAAACCGATGATTGTGAGCAGGAACGGCACGCCGGAGATGTCACGATCGACATAGCCACCGTGCCCGAGAACGATCGCGAGCACGAAGACCGCGCTCGTGAGAGCCATCGCCACGAAGTGTGCGGTCGCCGTCCGCCAGAGCCTCGTCCCGAAGCTGATCTGCAGCCAGTCGGCGAAGCCGGTCACCGAGGCCATCGCGCTCAACACCTGACCGATCACGAGCGTCAGCCACCACGCAGTTGCCGTGTTCTCCTCCGAAACACCGAGCACGTGGAGCACCGCCAGGATCGTGGCCGCGGTGTAGGCGCCGATCGCCGCGTCGGTGAGCGGCGGGTGGAGCGGGTGGCCGGGGAGGCCGCGGATCAGATGGATCGGCTTGAACCCGCCGGCAGCTTGTGGTCTCTCGGTCTCCACGGCGCTGACACTAACCCACGTACGCTGCCCGGTCTGTCTGGATTTCTTCTCATCAATCCCCGCTCGGGGAAAGGCGGCCCTTCACCCGAGGAGCTCAGGGACGAAGCCGCCCGCCTGGGAATCAGCCCGCACATCCTCGGCGAGGACGACGACTCAACCGAGCTGGCGCGTTCTGCCGACGCGGAGGCGCTCGGGATGGCGGGCGGCGACGGCTCGCTGGCTCCGATCGCCGAGGTCGCGATCGAGCGCGACCTTCCATTCGTCTCCATCCCGTTCGGGACTCGCAACCATTTCGCGCGCGACGCCGGCTTCGACCGAGACGATCCGATCGGAGCCCTGGCCGCGTTCGACGGCACCGAGCGGCGTATCGACGTCGGGCGGGTCGGCGACCGGCTGTTCCTCAACAACGTGACGTTCGGGGTCTATGCGTCGCTCGTCCACCGGCGAGAAGGTCATCGCCGGCGGCGAAACGCGTTCGCGCGTCTTCGCGCCCTCCTCCTCACTGTGAGGAACCGTGAGCCGCTCGGCCTCGTGATCGACGGCGAGCCGGTCGAGGCGCAGGTCGCGCTCGTCGCGAACAACGAGTACACGCTCGAGCTCATGTCTCTCGGCGAGCGCGAGCGGATCGACGAGGGGCTGCTGCACCTGTACTCCACGAGCAGCTGGCGGGTATCCGAGTGGAAAGAGCGTTCGTGCACCTCGCTGACGATCGACGCCGCGCGTCATCGCATCAAGGCGGCCGTCGATGGGGAGCCGGTCGCGTTCACGACGCCGCTCGAGTTCTCGATCGAGCCGAAGGCCCTACGGATTCTGGTTCCGGGCCCGCCAGGCTGAGAGCACTTCTGGCAAGTGCGTGAACGCGAGGTCGTCCTCCGGGATCTCTTCCGACGCGAAGAACCTGAGCTCCTCGACGTCGTCGGCGGGCTTGGGGATGCCCTCGGCGATCCGGGCGCTCCAGTAGAGATTGAGCGTCGACACGTTTCGCAGGCCGGCCCCGTACCAGTCCATGAAGATCCCGAGGAACTCGAGGTCGCGGAGGGCAATTCCCGCTTCCTCCTGAAGCTCACGGTGGAGGCAGTCGAGCGGGTGCTCCCCCTCCTCGAGGAAGCCACCGGGGAGATCCCACTTCCCGGCCGCGGGGTCGAGCGCCCGCCGGCTGAGCATCACTCGGCCGTCGTCGTCGACGATCACGGCGGAGGCGGTCGGCTTCGAGTTTGCATACCCGACGAAGCCGCAGCCGGCGCATTCGACCTTGCCCTCAGCCCGCTCGAGCGGCGCGGCGCAGAGCGGACAGTGCTTCCAGCCGTCGAGGTCGCTCACGGGCAGCAACAATAGGGACGTGCACGAGGATCCAGCAGCGACAGCCGAGGAGCAGGAGCAGGTTCCCGACGACCTCCAGGAGCATCTGGAGGCAGGGGGACAGGGGCACGGGGACGACGAGATGCCCGGCGGCGGCCCGCCGAGCGACCCGATCCACGAGTCTTGAGACACGTCCCGGCCTCCGTGACGGAGCTGTCGCGGATCGGACTGCTGGCTGAGCTTCCCGGGGAGGTGCTGACGAAGCTCGCGCACCGGATGCGGCGTGAGGAGGTCAGTCCCGGTCGGCCGCTCGTGAGCGAGGGAGACGACGGCGACCGCTTCTACGTCGTCCTGAACGGCCTCCTCTCGGTAAGCCAGTCCGACCGTGGCCCACGCGGAGTCCTGAAGCCCGGCGACTACTTCGGCGAGGTTGCGCTCACGATGAACATGCCACGAACGGCGTCCGTGTCGGCGATGACGAAGGCGACGCTTGCGAGCTGCGACCAGGCCACGTTCGACG
>JBKJWJ010000233.1:0-4138 GCA_046716905.1 Gaiellaceae bacterium | reverse complement strand
TTGCAGGATCGTCTGCGACTGACCCGCTAGCCGCGGCAGATCCGATGGGGCGGTGCCCACTTGCACCGCCCCATCGCGGTTCCAGCCCTCGGCTTGCTGCGGTTCGTCAACCGGTTGAGGGCCGCCGCCGGGCGTCAGCCCGCACCGTACTCGTGCGCGCCGATGTCCGGAGCACGGCCGCGGCGACGCCCAGTCATGTCGTGGCGCGGGGCGTGGCTGGGGTTCGCCGTGTCGATCACAAGCCGTGACCGCGCCGTCGGGCGTCCTCGCCGGTCCAGATGGACGCGACCCTTCACATCTGAAGGCGAGCACCCGTGACCGCGGATGACGACGTTGGAGATCGATCCGCGGGCGCCGAAGCACACGCGGCCCCAGGTCTCGAGCAAGCCGATGACGTTGTTGGCGATCAGGGGCCGCTCGCGCCGTGAGTAGCCGCCGTACCGGTAGGCGCGGCTCATCCGCAGCGAGCCCGCGTAGCCGTCGATTCGCTTGAAGCCCGTCAGGATCGTGTTGTTGACGACCTCGACGAAGCGCGGCAGGCGATCAGAGCCCTTGACGCCGATGATGATCGCCATCCGAGCCCGATACCCCGGGACGCGTGGGTCGGTCCCGACGAAGACGTTGTTGGCGATCGACACGTGGTCGATCGGCCCCGTCAGCGACAACTGGCCCCCGCCGTACTTGTAGACGCCGAAGTGGTTGCGCTCCACGCGCAGCCACTTGCCCGCGAACAGCTGAACGAGATCCTGGTGGCCGCAGCGCGCGCGGCCGAGGAGGCTGAAACGGCACGGGAGGGCCCGTTCGAAGCGGTTACGCCGGATCGTCAGGTGCGAGCCGAACCGCCCGTGGATGAAGTCGCATCCGAAGCAGTCGCGGAACCGGTTGTCCTCGACGGTGATGTGCTGCGTTCGCCGGAAGAGCGTGAGGCAGTTCGACCACTCGACGGAGCGATCTCCGCAATGCGTGAAGGTGCTGCGGCGGATCCTCACGTACCGCGAACGCCAGGCGGTCACGGACGCGGAGAGATCCGTTCCCTGCGCTGTGACGACGAGACCGTCCAGGTCGATGTGCTTGGACTCGTTGACCTCGACGATCGCGTGCTGCGTTCGCGGCGAGATCCTCACGCGGGCGAGCGACACGTTCTTCGTGCGGTCGAACACCACTCGCTCGATCCGCACGCCCGGCCGCCCGATGATGCGCAGCGAGCGCCCGGAACGCGGCGGCACGACCAGCGTGCGGTAGCGGTTCGGCAGCAGCCGGATCGTGCCGCCCGAGCTCGCGAGCCTCGAGACCGCGGCCTGGAACTGCTTGTCGCTCCGGACGCGAATCGTCTTGCTCGCCGCAGGGTCGGCCGCAGGCGCCGCCAACACCGCGAGCGTGAGTACTGCGGATGCCACTGACTGACGTGCACTCATTCGGCGTCGCTGGATGGGGCGAGTGTAAGGCGGTGCGGCGAGTGGGATACCAGCAGAGCCACGGCAGAACCACGTCCCCGCGCAGCGGAGCTCGAGCGACCTTCGGTACCTATCGTGACGTGCGTTCGCTCAGTTCGGTCGCACGACGGTAGTCCGAAACTCTGCCCATGCAGGAGCAGCTGCCTGAGCGCGGAGTCATTCACGCGCTGAACAGCGTGTTCGAGATCGGCTTTGTCCTGATAGCTGAACTCGATTGGCGCTGCGGCCACGGCCGCCATCCTTTTCCGGACTTTAGCCGCCGGATTCCCGGCACCATCGTGTTTTCAGGCGGTGACGCTGCAATTCGTGGGGCCACGGTTGGCCCGTGAGAAGCCTCTCCCTCGTGACTCGCTTGGAGCGCGCCCCACCGGTGCCGCGAATCTCGCATCTACTTGACGACACTGATCTTCGAACTGCGACGAGCCGGGGTGCCTGACCTCGATGGACATGGCGCACCGACTTGTGCGCTGAGCCGGCGGCGCGGAAGATGACAGGCGTGTCCGTCATAGCCCGGCAACCCGTGGGCAGGGAAGAGGAGCTCGGAGCGATCGTCCAGCTTCTCGACACGCCGGAGCAGCTTCCAGGCGTCGTCGTGCTGCCCGGCGAGGCCGGGATCGGCAAGACGACCCTGTGGCTGGCCGGCATCGAGGCGGCGGCCGGCCGCAGCTATCAGGTCTTGTCCTCCCGACCCTCAGAAGCCGAGACCCGGCTCTCGTTCGCCGGATTGGCCGACATCCTCGGTCATGCCGCCGGGGATGTCTTGCCCGGGCTGCCGCCGATCCAGCAGCGGGCACTCGAGGCCGCGTTGTTGCTTGGGCCGTCGGAGATCCGAGCCGACGAGCGCGCTGTGTCCGCCGCTTTCCTAGGGGCCTTGCGGCTGCTTGCCGCTGATGCTCCCGTCTACCTCGCCGTTGATGACGTCCAGTGGCTGGACACCGCGTCGCTCGCCGCCCTTCGCTTTGCGCTCGCCCGTCTCGAACGTGAGCCAATCGCCGCCCTCGTGGCCGTCCGCGGCGACGTGCCGGCTTGGCTTCGACGCGCCGTGCCCGAAGAACGGCTGCGAACGGTCGAAGTCGGCGGCCTGAGCGTTGGCGCGATTCAGGAGTTGCTGCGCGCCCGCCTCGACGCGACGTTCCCGCGGCCGACGTTGATCAGGCTCTGGGAAACCTCGGGCGGCAACCCGTTCTTCGCGCTCGAGCTCGCAAGCGCGCTCCAGCGCAGAGGCGGCACGCTCAGGCCCGGCGAGGAGCTTCCGATTTCTTCCGACCTCGAGGCGCTCCTGCACGAGCGCCTCGACGGCCTCAGCGCTGCGGCGCTTGAGGTCGCTCGGGCTGTCGCAGCGCTCGCCGATCCGACCGTGCCTCTCGTGGCATCCGCCCTCCGTCGTCGTTCCGATGCTGCTCTCGCCGAGGCGCTCGTTGCGCGGATCCTCGAGCTGGACGGGGAGCGCCTGCGATTCACTCATCCGCTGCTGGGATCTGCGGTCGCGGCACGCCAGACACCTTCGCGCCGCCGGTCGCTGCACGCTCGCCTCGCGAAGGTCGTTCCGACCGCCGAGGAACGAGCTCGTCACCTCGCGCTCGCCACGGCCGAACCTAATCGCGAGATCGCCTCGACCCTTGAGAAGGCGGCAGAGAACGTGCACGCACGGGGAGCAGCAGCTGCCGCCGCCGAGCTGCTCGAGCTGGCCGTCCGGCTCACACCTCCTGAGGATGGCGAGGACGTGCGCAGGCGCATCCTCGACTGCGCCGATCGACAGCGCGACGCAGGCGACGGCCGCCGAGCGATCTCCCAGCTCGAGCAGGCATACGAAACGGCGCCGCGGGGAGCGGCACGGGCCGCGGTCCTGGTGCGCCTGGCCCGCACGATGGCGGTCGTTGTCGGCCCGCGGGAGGCAATCGAGCTCCTTCGCGAAGCGCTGAGTGAGGCTGAAGGCGATGACGCCCTAGAGGCGGAGATTCATCTCAGCCTTGCCGACGGCGTGTCGGAAACGGAGGACAGGGATCGCGGCCTGGCACATGCCGAGCTAGCCGTCCAAGCTGCGTCACGCGTAGGCGACCCCGCGCTCCGGTGCAACGCACTGGCGATGTTTGGCCTCCTGCATTTCAGCTGCGGACGAGGCATTCCGCGCGAGCGAATGGACGAGGCGCTTGCGCTCGAGCGGTCACTGCCACAGTGGCCGCTGCCTGGCGCTGCGACGTGGACCCACTGTTTCCAGCTCGTCTGGTCTGGGCAGCACGAGCTGGCCCGGGGACTCCTCGAAGAGTTGAGCGGCGCCTTGAACGCCCGGGAGGATTTCGAGGAGTCAGACACGCTGTGGTTGCTGAGCATCCTCGAGTGGCGGGCGGGGAACTGGGAACTGGCGGCCCGTCACGCAGCCAATTCGCTCGCACTTCGGGCGCAGTTCGGCCGCGAAGGGTTGCAGCCGATCGCAGAGATGCCCGCCGCGATGATCGCAGCGCACCAGGGTCGAATCGAGGATGCTCGAACTCGGTCGGAGCGTGCACTCGCGCTCGCGGAGGCCGACGACGTTCGCATCGCGCAATCGGGTCACCGCTGCGTGCTCGGGTTCATCGAGCTCTCGCTGGGAGACGCTGCCGCCGCGCTCGGATACCTCGAACGCGCGTGGGAGATCCGCGACGATGTCCGCCTGCTCGAGCCGTGCCACCGCTTGGAACTGGCGG
>JBKJWJ010000232.1:0-3210 GCA_046716905.1 Gaiellaceae bacterium | reverse complement strand
CACCGGGCGCGACGTCGAGACCGCCCGCCGCGCCTGCTGAGGGCGGCTCTCAGTCCGGGCCGATGTTCTGGTTGAGCGGAAGATCTTGTACGAGTCGTACGCGCGCTTGAGGCGCTCATACTTCGCGGCGCCCGTACGGGGCTCCACTCCCGGCCGGCTCGTGACGTTGGTCGCCCGAGGCTACGAGGCTCCCGGCCGGCGCAATCGCATCGCCTTGCCGCCAAGTGAGCACTGAGCTCTTAAGCGTCGGCGAACGGGGGAAGGCGCCCTCGAACTCGTGTGACCACCGACTTCCTGGTAGTGCCACCGGTGGCGCCACCACCTGAGCAATCACGGCACGTTTGGCACGCCTGTCGTGCTCAACCATCCGGCTTAGGCGTAGCCACGTGAGCAGAGAGGCGCATACGGGATTCGAACCCGTGCCGCCGCCGTGAGAGGGCGGTGTCCTAGGCCACTAGACGAATGCGCCGAGCGAGGCATGATTGTAGCGACGGGCGGGTAGAACGGCGAGATGGCCAACTGGCTCCGGAAGCTCCTCGGCGGGGGTGACCAACGCACCGCCGCCCGCCAGCAGGGCGACCCGACCGTGCTCAACCGCAGCGACGACCCACGGGGCGGAACGCAGAGCGACGAGTACCGCCACGCGGATCCCCGAGATCTCGTCGAAGAGGGCGGCGTGACCATGAGTGGGCCGGGCGGAGCGCCCCAGGAAGGTCTCTCCACGGACGAGCGTCGTGACCTCGATCGCAAGACTGACTGACTAGTCAACCAACATCAGAGGTGCGATTGACATGTCAATCGGGACAGGTTCGGTGTCTTAAACCCACCGGAATCTCCGTAAGATTTTGTGCAGTAATCCGGGGTTGACAATTACGAGGAACCGGTGATACGAACCTTGCGGCTCAGCAGCGCATCGAGCCAGGACGTATAAAACTCTAGCCCGGGGGTAAAACGGATGCGATGCAGGTTCTCGCGCCTTGCTCAGTTGCTGACGATCGCGGTCGTGGCAGGCGCAACTCTCACCTATGCAGGGACGGCACCAGCCGAGCCCGCGGCGGAGTACAGCGCAACAGGGTTCACGGTCGTCAAGCCGATCGATCAGGCCGTCTGTCAGACGATTTACACCGGGGGCTTGCTCGCTGCGCACTTCACGCGTGGCGACTGCGTCCGCGTCGACTTCAGCGTCACCAACACGAACAGCACGTCCCTCGTGAAGGTGAATCTGATCGGCTCGGACGGCACGACCTTCAAGACCGTCAACGCCTCACGTCTCTCGAGCGGACTCTGGCGCATCGTCGTCAGGAGCGATGCTGCGTGGGCCGCCGGCAAGATTCGGGCAGAGGTCGTCGCGAATGACACGGTCGCCGGTGAGGGATCATTCTTCCTCAACGCCCTGGGCGCCGAGGTTGGTGCCGTGGCGAAGAGCGACGGAGGGAAGTACGCGCCGGGCGATGCGATCGCCCTGAAGGGATCGATCGCGAAGCTCAACGACGTGGCCGGGAGCACCCAGCGGACCGGCGTACCCGCGCGGTTCACTCTTCAGGTTCGGACGCCGACAGGCGAGATCCGTGGCCCCTACGGCCCCTACACCGCGACCACCGACGGCTCGTTCCCCGCGATCGAGCTTCCGGCGTCTGCCACCAGTGGCCTCGCCGCGGGGCCCGACACGAATTTCCAGCTTGACGTGGCCGTCGACGTGATCGATGCCACATACGACGACGTCCTATCCGGCGCCTGGGCCAACGCGCGAGCCGGGACCGGGTCGGTCACGCTCGTAAGTCGTCCGACCGTCCTGCTGCTCGAGAACAAGTTCGTCTCGTCGGTCGGCTGGGTCAAACCGGGGCAGACGTACCCCTTCCGCCTGTTCGTTCGGAACCTGACGGATGGAGCGAAGCAGAACGTGTCCGTGACGGTTCCTGCACCGAGCGGCACCGTGTTCACGGGAGCACGCGCCGTGGGCGGAGCCGGCACCGTTGCAGCGGACTCGGGGACGGTCAGGTGGACCCTCTCCTCGGTCGCAAGCGACACCACCGAAACACTCGTGGTGGAGGCGCAGGCGAAGACGACAGTGCAGGACGCAAGGATCGTCTGGAAGGACCTCTCATCGACGGCAACGATGACGTACGACGGCGGCCCGGCAACGCGGTCACAGAGCCATGGGCCAAAGGTCATCCCCCCGGCCGGCGGCTTCGACACCGCCCGCTACGGCGACAAGCCGTTCCCGATGATCCCCGTCGACTTCCTCGACCGGAAGCACAAGTCTCGCCACAGCGGCGACGAGCTTGCCAAGGTCGTGAACTCCAAGGACTACCCGGGCTCGACCTACAACCTCTATCAGGAGATGTCGTTCGGGCAACTCCACCCGTTCGGGTCGGTGCCGTCGCAGGGCGTCGCCTCGGCAAACTTCGACTACGGGCCTGGCTTCAAGTTCACCGAGCGGGACCCGAAGAAGCCGACTTGCCGCGGCGCGACCGTGGGGCAGGCGGAGCCACTGTTCGGCACTCCTGCATACCCGGAGCGGATCAGCGACGGGTGGTACCAGCTCCCGGGTGACACCGAGTACTACGGTGGTGACTTCCCGGTCTTCACCGCCACGACGATCGGGATCGACTCCGCCTGCGGCGACACCTCGCGGATGATCTACGACGCGGTTCAGATCGCTGACCCGGAGATCGACTACAACAAGTTCGACTCAGACAAGGACGGCGTCGTCGACTTCACGATGGTCGTCTTCGCCGGCTGCGGCGGAAACGGCGCCTCGCAGCTCAAGATCGGGTGTGAGGACACGACGCCGTACGACAACCCGTGGCCGCACTCCTCGACGCTCGAGCAGAGCTGGGAAGACCCGGTCACGACGCTGACCGGCTACACCTCGGACGACCAGTTGACCGACCTCCACGGCACGCCGCAGTGCTGGAAGGACAACACCTACTCGGAATTCACCGACTGCCAGGCCAACGGCGGCACCGGGCTCAACGAGCTGCCGACATACGTGCGGGTCGGCCCGTACAACATCAACCCCGAGGACGCGATCGACGCGGCCAGCGTGATCTCACACGAGTACGGCCATCACCTCGGCCTGCCGGACTACTACTCGAACAGCTACAGCGCCTACAACGACTTGAACCTCATGGCCGGCGACTACTCGCAGCACATGACGATCTTTTCGAAGCAGGAGCTGGGCTGGGTCGTTCCCCGGTTCATGCAGCC
>JBKJWJ010000231.1:0-3091 GCA_046716905.1 Gaiellaceae bacterium | reverse complement strand
CCTTCGAGGCGCCGAACTTGCCGGCCTGCGCGGCCACGCCCTCCACGCCTGAGCCGAGAACGACACCCGTGACCTCGCCTCCGAGGCCGGTCGCCTTGGAGAGCACGCCGAGGGAGGGCTTCAGGAGCTCGTTTTCGTGGTGCTCCAGGAAGACGAGAGTGCTCAAATCAGCTTCCGCTCGGCGATGAAGTCGACGATTTTCTCCGCGGCGCTCCCGTCGTCCTCGATCTTGACGGTGTCGCCGCGCGGGGGCGGATCCGACAGCGCCTGGACCGTCGTCTTCGAACCGGCCTCGCCGACACCGTCGCCCTCGATTCCGAGCTCCGACAGCGAGACGGTGCGCTGGGGCTTCGAGCGGGCTCCCATGATCCCCTTCAGCGAGGGGTAGCGCGGCTCGTTGATCGCGTCGGAGACGGCGAGCACCGCTGGCGTGGGCGCCTCGATCACGTCGTACCCGAACTCGGTCTGTCGTTTCCCTTTCGCCTTCCCCTCGGAGACCTCGAGCTCGGCGACCTGTGAGATCACCGGCAGCCGCAGGCGATCGGCCACCGCGGCCCAGAGGACGGCGCCGTCCGAGTCGCCGGCCTGCTGGCCGAACAGGATCAGATCAGCGCCTTCTTTCTCCAGCGCCATGGCCAGTGCGTTCGTCGTCGCGACGAGATCGGAGCCTGCCGCCGCGTCGTCCGTGATCATCAGCGCCTCGTCTGCGCCCATCGCGAGCGCCTTGCGCACGGAGTCCTGAGCGCCCGTCGGCCCCATGGTCACGATCAGAACCTCTCCGCCCTGTTTTTCCTTGATCCGAAGGGCCTCTTCGACGGCATGAACGTCGAACGGATTGATCGCGCCCTCGCCCGAACGATCGAGTCGTTTCGTTCCCGGATCGATCTTCCGAGCCTGCTCCGGCACGTGCTTCACGCAGACGGCGATCTTCACGGAGCGAGACTCTACTCACGCCGATGGGGGGTACAAGGCTGAAGGGAGCCGGCCGAAAGCTCTGCTAGGGTCTCGCCCTTCGAGCGCGAACCGAAGCGCTAGGTCCCAGTTATGAGACGCCGCAGTTCAGCAGCCCGAGGGATTCTTTTGCTTGCCATCGTCGGCCTCTCGGCCGGCCCGGCGAGTGCGCTTCCCGACCCGGGATTCCTCCCGAAGAAGGCGAAAGGCTCGGTGCCGGCCACGCCAAAGGGCGACCAGGAGACCGGCAAGAGGATGATCTTCCCCGTCCTCGGCAAGTCTCGCTACTTCAACGATTTCGGAGCAGCGCGCTACCAAGGCTCACATCAAGGGAACGACATCATGGCGCCCCGCAAATCGCTCGCGCTCGCCGTCGAGGCGGGCCGCGTGAAGTTCCACATCACCTCCGCCGCCGCCGGCTGCATGCTCTACCTCTACGGCAAGAGCGGCACCACGTACCTCTACATCCACCTGAACAACGACCTCGGCATGACGAACGACAACCGGGGCGCCTGCAAGCCCGGGATCGCGTTCGCGCCGGGCCTGAAAAGCGGCACGCGAGTCGCGGCAGGCGAGCCGATCGGCTTCGTCGGCGACTCGGGCGACGCCAACGGGATCGAGCCTCACCTCCACTTCGAGATGCACCCGAACGACGGAGCCGCAGCCAACCCCTTCCAGCACCTGAACCGCGCCTGGCGCCTCCTCTTCGCTGCGCCGCGGAAAGGCGACACGTCGCTCTGGCTGAAGGGCGACGTGCTCACCCAGCAAACCGAGGCGCTGAAGGTGAACGTACGCAGCCTGGCGGTCAGGACGACCGGCCTGAAGCTGAACGGCATCAGCCGGCCGGTGTCGCTCACCGTCTCGCCGTTCACGATCATCGAGAAGGCCTTCGGCAAGCTCGCGGGAAACACACGAGCGACCGTCTGGACCGAGATCTTTCCGAACACGCTCGACGCCCAGCTCGGCAAGCCCGGCGCGATCACGGCCGAGCGCGTTCTCCTCTCGAAGTAACCGCTAGCGGCCCGTGAACTTCGGTTCGCGCTTCTCGGCGAAGGCCGTCAGGCCCTCTTTCGCATCGTCCGACGCGAAGAGCTCTCCGAAGCTGGCGCCCTCGGCCGCGAGGTTCTCGGGATGGTCGCCGCTCAGGGCGAGGTTCGTCACCTGCTTGGCGGCCGCGAGGGAAAGAGCGCTCTTGGAGGCGAGGAGCCGCGCGGTCTCCATGGTCTTCGCTATCAGCTCGCCTGGCTCGTAGACCGCGTTCACGAGCCCGAGCCGCAGCGCCTCGTCGGCTCCGACGACGCGGCCCGTGAGGATCAGGTCCTTGGCGACGCCGACACCGGCGACCCGCGCCAGCCGCTGCGTGCCTCCCCACCCCGGGATGATCCCGAGGTTGATCTCGGGCTGCCCGAGCTTCGCCGTCGTGGCCGCGTAGCGCAGGTCGCAGGCGAGTGCGAGCTCCCAACCTCCACCCAGTGCGAACCCGTTGATCGCTGCAATCGTCGGCTGGGGCATGACCTCGAGCAACCTGCCTGCCTCGTGGCCGAGCGCGCCCCAGGCCTGGGCCTCCTCGACGCCGAGGCCGCTCATGTATTTGATGTCCGCGCCGGCGATGAACGCCCGTTCCCCGGCGCCGGTCAGGATCACTACGCGGGTCGCGCGGCTCTCCCCCAGTTCCCGGAGCCGGTCGCGCAGCTCGGTCAATGTCTCGACATCGAGCGCGTTCATCGCCTCGGCCCGGTCGACCGTGACGATCGCGACCCCGTCGTCGTGGCGAACGTCGATCAGGCCGGAACCTTCTCGCGCAGGAAGTCGACGATCTCGCTTGTGTGGGCGCCCGGAGTGAAGATCTCCGCAACCCCCTGCCGCTTGAGCTCCTCCGTATCCTCGCGGGGGATCGTCCCTCCGACGACGACCAGCACGTCCTCCGCGCCGTTCGCCTTCAGGCCTTCGAGGATCTTCGGGACGAGGGTCATGTGCGCGCCCGAGAGGATCGAGATCCCGACCGCGTCGGCGTCCTCCTGGATCGCGGTCTCGACGATCTGCTCCGGCGTCTGGTGGAGCCCCGTGTAGATGACCTCCATGCCGGCGTCGCGCAGAGCCCGCGCGATGATCTTCGCCCCGCGGTCGTGACCGTCGAGGC
>JBKJWJ010000230.1:0-3312 GCA_046716905.1 Gaiellaceae bacterium | reverse complement strand
CGAACCTTGACGACGAGCTCGAGGAAGATCGGGTGGCCGAGGAGGGCTTCGATCTCCGGCCGGGCGCGCGTGCCGATCTCCTTCACCATCGCGCCGCTTCGCCCGACGAGGATCTGCTTCTGCGACTCGGTCTCGACGTAGACCGCGGCACGCACGACCTTCTCTTCCACTTCCTCGACCTCGGCGCCGATCGCGTGGGGCACCTCTTCCTTGGTCAGCTGGAGGGCCTTCTCGCGAACGAGCTCGGCGATCTGCTCCTCAACGGAGAGATCCGTCCGCTGGTCGACCGGGAAGTACGCGGGCCCCTCCGATAGGAGGCCCACGAGCTCCTCGCGCAGCTCGTCCACCCCATCACCCGTCTTCGCGCTCACGGGATGAAGCGCGAAGAAGTTGCCGAGCTGGGACGCCGTCTGCATCTGCGAGGCGATGTGGCCGGGCTTGAGCCGGTCGACCTTGTTGACGACGACCACGACCGGGACGCCGCGCTCGTAGACGCGCTTCGCGATGAACCTGTCACCCGAGCCGATCCGGTCGCGCGCGTCGAGGACGAACAGGATGGCGTCCACGTCCTCGAACGCCGTGTCGACCGTGCGCTGCATGTGCTCGGTCAAGGGATCCAGGGGCCGCTGGAAGCCCGGGAGGTCCGCGAGCACGAGCTGGTACTCGGGCCCGTTGGCGACGCCGAAGATCCGCCGTCGCGTCGTCTGCGGCTTGTCGGAGATGATTGTGACCTTCCCGCCGGCGAGGGCGTTCACGAGCGAGGACTTCCCGACGTTCGGCCGGCCCGCGACTGCGACGAAGCCGGACTTCACAGGACGAACGTGTCCGGAAGAAGCTCGTCCGGGGTTGACACCGCGACTTCGCCGTCCGACTGGCGATAGACGACCCGCTCGATCCCGAACTCGTGGAACCACTGGCGGCAGCCGCCGCACGGAGATGCGTTCACGGCGAGTACCACCACCCCCCCCGGCCGGAGGCCGGCCCTCGCCGCCGCGCCGAGCGTCGTCTTCTCGGCGCAGATGCCGAGCGGGTACGCGGCGTTCTCGACGTTCACGCCCTCGAAGACGCGCCCGTCACGCGTTCGCACCGCGCACCCGACGTGAAACTTGGAGTAGGGCGCGAAGGCTTGAGCCGCAACTGCCTCGGCGCGCTCGAGCAGCTCTCGGTCGGCGTCGGTCATGTCCAGAAGAGCTGGAAGAGGACGAGGGTCACGAGCGCGCCGACAACGCCTCCGGAGACAACCTCGACGACGGAGTGGATGCCGGCCTCGACGCGGGTCTGTGCCACGAGCAACGCCATGATGAAGGTCAACGTCGAGACCAGGAACCAGTGCGACGAGTCGCCGAGGATGTACGTGGCTGCCATCCACCCCGCGAACGCAATCGCCGAGTGGCCCGAAGGCAGCCCCCCGCGGAGCGGGCGGCCCCGGCCGGTGTAGGCCTTTGCACCGATCACGAGGATCACCGTCAGGACGAGCGCGACGAGCGTGATCTCCGTCGGCGCCTCGCGCAGCCGGTCGATCGCGCGGGAGCTCGGATCCTTGATCCGGTCGACGAAGACGAGGTAGCCGACGACGACCGCGTTGACGGTCGCAATCAGCACGGCGCCGGCCGCAATGTCCTTGGCCAGCTTCGCCAGTGGGTCGAACGACGTCGTTGCGACGTCGATCCCTGCTTCGAGCGCCGAGTTGATCATCTCTGCGATCAGGACGAACGAGATCGCCATCAGGAGCACGACGAGCTCCAAGCGGCCGACGCCGACGACCAGGGCGGCGATCAGCACAGCGGTCGCGATCAGGAAGTGAATCCGCATGTTCCGCTGCGTGCGGAGCACGTGGATGATCCCTTCGAAGGCGAAGTTGAAGCTCTGGAGGACCGACGGGCTGCGGCCGAGGTTCACGCGCGAAGCGCCTCCTCCCGCGCCTCCATCTCCGTACCGTGGTCGTACCCGAGGAGGTGCAGGATCCCGTGCACCAGCGGCTCGCGCCACTCTCGGCCGACCACTGCAGGGCACAACACGATGTCGCCGAGCTGGCGCGGCACGCCCGCAGGGAGCTCGTCGCGACCGTCGATCGGGAACGACAGCACGTCTGGTGTCTCGTCGATGCCGAGATGCTCGCGCTTGAGCGCGCGCGCCTCGCCAGCGTCCACGAACGCAAGGCCCAGCTCGCCGTCCTCGATCCCCTCTGCCCCGAGGATCTGTTCCGCGACCTCGACCGCTCCCTGCTCGTCCACCGCGACGCCGCTGCGGTTGGCCACCTCGATTTGCACCACGACGCTACCTGCGGCGTGCGGTGCCGGTTTCCTCCGCATGCGACTTGTAGGCCTCGACAATCGACTGGACGAGCTTGTGGCGGACGACGTCCTTGTGGCCGAACTGGATGAACGCGATCCCGTCGATCGACCCGAGGATGTGCTGCACCTGGATCAGGCCCGATGCCTGCTCCTTCGGGAGGTCGACCTGCGTTACGTCGCCGGTCACGACTACCTTCGAGCCGAACCCGAGCCGGGTCAGGAACATCTGCATCTGCTCGGGGCTCGTGTTCTGGGCCTCGTCGAGGATGATGAACGAGTCGTTCAAGGTCCTGCCGCGCATGAAGGCAAGCGGCGCGACCTCGACGATTCCGCGTTCCATGTACGACGCGAGCCTGTCGGCCTCGAGCATGTCGTAGAGCGCGTCGTAGAGCGGCCGCAGGTACGGGTCGACTTTCGCGAGCATGTCGCCCGGAAGGAAGCCCAGCCGCTCGCCGGCCTCGACCGCGGGACGGGTGAGGATGATCCGGTTCACCTGGCGCTCCTGGAGCGCTGCGACGGCAAGGGCCATCGCCAGGTAGGTCTTGCCGGTTCCCGCCGGGCCGATCGCGAAGGTGACCGTATGCCGGCGAATGGCGTCGACGTAGCGCTTTTGCATCACCGTCTTCGGCGCGATCGCCTTCCCCCGATGGCTCCAGACGACATCGCCGAAGACCTCGTGGACGTCCTCGCCCTGATCCATCGCGCCGAGCACCGCATCGACCGTTGACGGGCCGATCTGGTGGCCGCTCTCCACGAGCTCGACGATCTCGCCGATCACGGTGCGAACCTGCCCGACCTGGTCGTCTTCACCCTCGATCGTCAGCTGGTTCCCTCGCAGGTGGAGGCCGACCGTCAGCCGGTCACGGAGGTGGTCGAGAACGCCTTCGCCGATCGTGGCGAGCTCGGCTGCGACTGCGTTCGGAACAGAGAGCGTTTGCTGCACGGTCTCAGTGTAGGTTCGGCGCATGCGCGATCCGCTCGAGCTGAGGGATGAGGAAACCGCCGCCCTCTCCTACGT
>JBKJWJ010000229.1:0-3945 GCA_046716905.1 Gaiellaceae bacterium | reverse complement strand
CCGGAGAACGGTGACCCGCATAGCCAGTACGAGTACTGGGCGGCTCGGAAGGATCCGCGCCTGCGGTTTCGCAACTGCGGCGTCTACGGGGAGCGTACGGACCAGATCGCCCAGAGGCTCGAGCGGTGCGCGAGCGGCGCGGACGTACTCGTCGTCCAGGGCGGGATCAACGACATCGCCCAGCGCCGCCCGGTCGACGAGGCCGCTGAGCACCTTCGTGCGATGGTTCAGCGAGGAAAGGAGCTCGGGCTGAGTGTCGCGCTCGTCGACGTCCTGCCGTGGAACAACGGCTACCCCCAAGCCGATCCGGTGATCAAGCGCCTGAACGGGCTGATCGAGGCGGTCGGGCGTGAGGAGGCCGTTCCGGTCCTGCCGTTCCACGACGCGCTCGCGGACCCGGCCCGCGCCGGACGCATGCGTGAAGACTGGACCTCCGACGGCGACCATCCGTCCGTCGAGGGCTATCGACGGTTGGGCGAGCTGGCCTTCCGCCTGCCCTCTTAGCGGTCGAAGGTGAGGACGGTGCGGATTCCTTCCTGCCGCTCCATCGCGTCGAAGGCGTCGTTCACATCGTCCAGGGGAACCTTTGCCGTGACCAGGGCGGTCGCATCGAACTCACCGGCGAGCCAGCGGTCGACGAGCTCGGGAACCTGCGTCCGGCCCTTGACGCCGCCGAATGATGACCCGGTCACTCTCCGTCCCGTGATCAGGAGGCGCGGAACGATGTCGAGTGACTCGCCCTTGCCGGCGACACCGATCATCGTCGCGAGTCCCCAGGCCTCCCGGGCGGCCTCCACGGCCGTCTGCATGACGCCCACGTTTCCCGTCGCCTCGAAGGTGTAGTCGGCGCCGAACCCGCCGGTCTCCGAGCGAAGCCACTCGAGCGTGTCGTCGCCTGCGAGGCGCGTGTCCGTCGCGCCATGCCGCTCCGCTTCGTGGAGGCGGCTCTCGGCAAGGTCGATCGCGATGATCCGCTCGGCGCCTGCGAGCCGGCAGCCGATCACGGCGCCGAGCCCCACGAGGCCACAGCCGAAGACGACGCACGCCGAGCCGGCCGCGACCTTTGCGGTGTAGAGCGCGGCACCGATCCCTGTCGACAGGCCGCAGGCGAACGGGGCGCAGGCGTCGAGCGGTGCCGCCGGGTCGACTTTCGCGAGCGCGATCTCGGGAATGACGGTGTGATCCGCGAAGGTCGAGGTACCCATGAAGTGCCGGAGCGGAGAGCCGTTTCGGGCGAAGCGCGTCGTCCCGTCCGGCAGGAGCCCGAGGCCCTGTTGATCCCTGATCGCGACGCAGCGGTTCGTTCGAGGGTCGAGGCAGTGGACGCACTCGCCGCACTGGGGGGCGAACAGCGTCACAACGTGATCGCCCGGGGCAACGAGACTGACCCCCGGCCCGACTTCCTCGACGACGCCAGCTCCCTCGTGACCGAGGACGCAGGCTGTGTACCCGGTCGGGTCGGCGCCCGAGGCGGCGTAGAGATCCGTGTGGCAGACGCCGCAGGCCTCGAGCCGGACGAGGGCCTCGCCGGATTTCGGCTCGGCAAGCTCGACCTCCTGGACGACGAGCGGCTGCCCGAACTCCTCGAGCACGGCGGCCCTTACCTTCATCGGGCGATCCTACGAGTCAGGCGCGATGCGGCGGGCGCCCACGAGCCGGCTGCCGTAGTGCGAGTTCCCAAGCCTGACGACCTCGACCAGTCGGCCCGATGACGGGGCATGGATCATGCGTCCGCCGCCGATGTACATCCCCATGTGTCCCAGGCCCGAGAAGAAGAGCAGGTCTCCCGGCTCTATTCGTGAGCGGGAGACGCTCCGGCCCAGGCCGTAGAGCGCATAGGAGCTGTGCGGAAGGCCAATGCCGAGCCGGCCATATGCCCAGTAGACGAGACCGGAGCAGTCGAATCCTCCCGAAGGAGACGCGCCACCCCACCGGTACGGCACGCCCACGGCCCTGAGGGCAATCTTCGCCGCACGCTGGCCGACTGTCGGCTTCGGACGGGTCCGCTCCTGCTTCCGGGGCGTCGGCCCGTCGAGTGCCGCCTCCGCGTTCGGCGCCAGGCAGGCGAAGACGAACGCGGCAAGAGCGAACGCCAACAGAAGGCTGCGGAGGCGGGACGGCATAGGGGAGAAAAGGGAACGGGCGGCGCGAAAACGTGCGTGGGCGCAGCCCTGGCCTGTTCGTCAGCGTCGGATGGTAGTCGAGAATCGCGAACTGTCCACCCCCTCGGCTGCAGAGCTGCCTGGGGGTTATACCGTTGAGCGATGAGTGAATCCCGGAAGGGATGCCAGGTCGTGATCTGCGACGACGAGCCCGCATTCCGGCAGATCGCATCGGTCGTGCTGAGCCTCGATCCCGATGTCGAAGTCGTCGGCGAGGCCGCCGACGGGAGGGAGGCGATCGAAGTCGTCGGCAAGCTCCGCCCCGATGTGTTGCTGCTGGACATCGCCATGCCGGAGATGGACGGGCTCGAGGCGATGCCCCACATCCGTGAGGCATCGCCCGAGACTCGGATCGTTGTCCTCACCGGCATGGTGGCGCAGAGCGTGCGCCAGCGCGCGTTGGACGGCGGTGCGCGGCGCTTCATCGAGAAAGGAATCGACATCAATGACCTCGTCGCTCAGGTCAAGGAAGTCTGTGGGGAGCCTGCGAAGGTCTAGGGAGGGTTTGGCGCAATACCGGCGCTAGTAGCCGCGGCGGAGCGTGGGGGCATCCTCGACGAGCTCGGCGAGGATGCGCTTGCTGGAGGCGAGGGCCTGGTCGAGCGACTCGAGGGCGGCCTCGGTCTCTCCGGCCTGGAAGCTCATCTTGGTGACCGTCAGAGCCTGGACGACATCGTCGTTCAGCTCGGTGGCCTGGCGGGCCTGCTGCCGCGCCGCGAGCTTCAGCTCGAGCTCGTCCACGACGAGCGCTGCGAGATCGTCGAGCACCCCGATCTGCTGGTCGGTCAGCTGCCGAGGTTCCTTGTCGATCACGCACAGCGTCCCGAGGTTGTGGCCGTCGTGGGTGCGAAGTGCGCTCCCCGCATAGAAGCGGAGACCGAAGTCACCTGCGACGAGAGGATTTGCGAGCGCACGAGGATCGGCCTTGGCGTCCTCGATCACCCAGGGTTCGTCCGCGAGGATCGCGGAGGCGCACAGTCCGGGGTCTCGCCCGATCTGCTCGACGCCGTCGAGGCCCTGGGTGGACTTGAACCAGATGCGATCGTGGTCCACGAGACTCACGATCGCGATCGGCATCTCCAGGATCAGGCTTGCCAGGCGTGTGATGCGGTCGAACGAGCCGTCAGGTGGGGTATCGAGCACCCTGTACCGTCTGACCGCCGCGAGACGCTCCTCTTCGTTCGGCGGAATGAGCTCGTTCGTGACCGAGGCCATGGCACTCATCACCCTAGCCGCGGAGGTCGATTTCGGCGATCTTCGTTCTGAGTCGTCGGGCGCCGGCAGCCGCCGCCTCGAGATCTTCGTCGGCGACCGCACCGTTCAGCTCTTCGAGCTCGGCGTTGAGCCGGGTGCGATCAGCCTCGGCCAGCGTGTGGTGAATCCGGTCGCGGATGTAGTCGAGGCTGAAGAAGTCGCCGTTCACAGCGCCTGCGTCGCCGGACGCTGCGTCGACGAGTACCTGCGCTGCCCAGAGGTCGAAGCGGGCGAGGTCGATCTCGGCCACCGGGCGGTGCCGAAGTTGAAGGTCGAGGCTCCACCGAGCGAGATGGATCGCCGCCTGCCGGACCTGGGGCGCGTTGCGGCTCTTGACCCCGGCGGCGAGGGCTTCGAGAGCGCCGCTCAGCTCTGGTCCGAGCCGTTTCGGAACACCCTGGGCCCCGACGGTCTCCCAGGCAGCAGTCATCTTCCGGACGGTCGCCCTCGCCGCGTTCCAGTCCTTCGATTGCGCCGCGCCGAACACGTCGGCCGCGCCCCGCTCGAGCGTGACGAGCTCCGCAGGCAT
>JBKJWJ010000228.1:0-5650 GCA_046716905.1 Gaiellaceae bacterium | reverse complement strand
TAGGGGTAACGTAGACGAGCGATGCGGATCGCGGTTGCCTTCGACCACAGAGGTGTCAAATTGCGCGAGCGCGTCCTCGACGACGTGCGGGCGCTCGGTCACGAGCCGCTCGATCTCGGGACTGACGCGTCCGAGCCGGCCGTGGACTATCCGGACAAGGCCCGAGAGGTCGGCGAGGCGATCCGCTCCGGCGAAGCCGAGCGCGGCATCCTCGTCTGCGGCTCCGGCGTGGGCGCTGCGATCGCCGCCTGCAAGCTGCCCGGGATCCGAGCCGCGATCTGCCACGACACGTACTCGGCCCACCAGGGGGTCGAGCACGACGACATGAACGTCTTGTGCATCGGGTCGGGGGTCATCGGCGCCGACATGGCCGGCGAGCTCGTTCGCGCGTTCCTCGCCGCCCAGTTCGACGGGGGCGACCACTACAGGCGGAGACTTGAGAAGATCGAGGCGATGGAAAGAGAGGCTTCCGGTGTCTGAATCACGGCTCCACCAGCTCAGCGAGCTCGGGCAGAGCGTCTGGATCGACTCCCTGTCCCGCGAGTGGCTCCGTACGGGGGAGCTCCAGCGGCTCATGGACGAGGACGCCGTCGTCGGAGTCACGTCCAACCCGACCATCTTCCAGAAGGCGATGGCCGAGGGGGACTGGTACGACGAGCAGCTGCGAGAGGTGCTGGCAGAGACCGACGACCACACGGAGGCCTTCTTCCGGCTCGCGTTCGACGACATCCGCGAGGCCTGCGACCTGATGAAGCAGGTCTGGGACGTGAGCAAGGGGCAGGACGGCTATGTCTCCCTCGAGGTCGACCCGAACCTCGCTCACGACACACAGGGGACGATCGAGCAGGCGCAACGGTTCCACGACGAGATCGAGCGGGACAATCTCTACGTCAAGATTCCGGCGACCGAGGCTGGCCTGCCCGCGATCGAGGAGATGATCGCGCGCGGCAAGAGCATCAACGTCACGCTGATCTTCTCGCTCGAGCGCTATTCGGCTGTCGCCGAGGCCTACGTGCGTGGACTCGAACGTTTCGTCGAGGCAGGCGGAGATCCGACGAGGGTCACGTCGGTCGCGAGCTTCTTCGTCTCCCGGGTCGACACCGAGGCCGATCGGCGGCTGGACGAGCTCGGCGGCCACGACGAGCTCAAGGGAAAGCTGGCGATCGCGAACGCGAAGCTCGCCTACCGGCGCTACAAGGAGATCTTCTCGGGAGATCGCTGGGAAGCGCTCGCGCCGCACGGGGCCTCGGCGCAGCGTTGCCTCTGGGCCTCGACTTCGACGAAGAACCCCGAGTACAGGGACGTGATGTACGTCGAGGAGCTCCTCGGTCCCCAGACGGTGAACACGATGCCGAAGGAGACGATCGACGCCTTTCAGGATCACGGCGAGGTCCGCGGCTCGACAATCGAAGAGGGTCTGGACGAAGCCGAGGCGTTCTTCGTGGAGCTCGCCAAGGCCGGCGTGGACTACGACGACGTCTCCCGCGTCCTCGAGGAGGAGGGCGTCAAGAAGTTCGCCGACTCCTTCGGCGAACTGATCGATGGCATCGCCTCGAAGCGCGGCCAACTGATCACGGCTTGAGCACGATCGCGCCCGCCGAGCTGGTCGAGCGGATCTGGGAGCGCGACCCGTCGGTCTGGACCGGCGGCGACGAGGCCCACTGGCTCGGCTGGCTCGACGAGCCGGCTCGGATGCGCGAGCGGGCCCACGAGCTCCTCGAGTTCGCCAATCGGATCGAGGGCGAAGTCGAGGACGTCGTCCTGCTCGGAATGGGCGGGTCGAGCCTGGCTCCGGAGGTGCTGCGCCGTGCGTTTGGCGCGGAACGGTTCCATGTCCTCGACACCACGCACCCGACGGCGATCAGGCGGCTCGAGGACTCGATCGACGTCGAGCGGACGCTCTTCGTCGCCGCGTCGAAGTCAGGCACCACGATCGAGACTCGCTCGCATACGGAGTACTTCCGGGGCAAGGGAGGCCGCTTCGCGGTGGTCACCGATCCAGGCTCCCCGCTCGCCGAGATCTCAGATGACGTCTTCTACGGCGAGCCGACGATCGGCGGACGCTACTCGGCCCTCTCGGTCTTCGGTCTCCTGCCGGCCGCGCTCATGGGCGTCGACGTCGTCCGGCTCCTCGACAGGGCCGACGAGATGCGGGAGGCCTGCCGCCAGGAGGAAGGGAATCCCGGCCTCGAGCTCGGCCTGCGGCTGGCGGAGACCCGCTTCCTGCGGGCGGAGGGCGACTTCGGCCTCTGGGTGGAGCAGCTCGTCGCCGAGTCCACGGGCAAGCAGGGCAGGGGCGTTGTCCCGGTGCGGGAGGGCGGCGAGCCGCTTGGGATGAGTCTGGCCGATCCGTACGACCTCGGCCAGGAGTTCTTCCGCTGGGAGTTCGCAACGGCGGTCGCAGGCTCGGTCCTCGGAATCAATCCCTTCGACCAGCCAGACGTTCAGTCGGCAAAGGATCGAACCACCACCTTGCTTTCCGAGACAGGGTCAGTGTCAGACACTCGTCGTGTCTCGGTGGGCCATGTCGAAGAGCTGCTGGATCAGGCGGGCCCCGGCCAGTACATCGCAATCCAGGCGTTCGTCGACCCCGCTCGCGAGGACGAGCTGGAGCCGCTGGTTCGACGGGCGCGTGACACGGGAGCGGCTGTGGCGGTCGGGCTCGGCCCCCGCTACCTCCACTCCACCGGCCAGCTCCACAAGGGCGGGCCCGACACCGGGCTCTTCGTCCAGGTCGTGGACGACCTCGGCGAGGAGCTGCCCATCCCCGGGCAACACTTCGGGTTCCGCACCCTGATCTCCGCCCAGGCCGACGGCGACTTCGCGGCGCTCGAGGAGCGCGGCCGGAAGATCATCAGAGTGTCGCTATGAAACTCGGGATGGTCGGCCTCGGCCGAATGGGTTCGGGAATGACGGAGCGGCTGACGCAGGCCGGTCACGACGTCAAGACCTATGACCCGAACGTCGACTCGACCGCGTCGTCGCTCTCCGAGCTCGCCCAGCAGCTCGAGCCGCCGCGGCACGCCTGGATGATGGTTCCGGCCGGCAACATCACCGAAAGCACGTTCCAGCAGCTCCTCGGAGTTCTCGAGGCGGGCGACGCGATCGTCGACGGCGGCAACTCGAACTTCCGGGACTCGCAGCGGCGCGCAACGGAGGCCGCCAAGACCGGCATCCACTTCCTCGACGTCGGCGTCTCCGGCGGGATCTGGGGCCTGCGCGAAGGGTTCGCGCTGATGGCCGGGGGCGACCCCGAGCCGATCGGCCGGCTCCAGCCCGTGTTCGAGGCGCTCGCACCGGAAGGGGGCTACGCGCATGTCGGCCCCTCCGGCGCCGGGCACTTCGTGAAGATGGTCCACAACGGTGTCGAGTACGGGCTGATGCAGGCTTACGCCGAGGGCTTCGAGCTGATGCAGGCCTCGGAGTTCGACCTAGACCTCGCCGCCGTCGCGGAGATGTGGCGCCACGGCTCCGTCGTCCGGAGCTGGCTGCTCGATCTCCTGGCCAGGGCGCTCGAGGAAGATCCCGGCCTGGAGAGCATTCGCGGCTACGTCGAGGACTCGGGTGAAGGTCGCTGGACGGTCGAGCAGGCGATCGAGACCGCGGTGCCGCTCCATGTGATCACGGCCGCGCTCTACGCCCGCTTCGGCTCGCGGCAGGACGAGTCGTTCGCCGCCAAGGTCAACGCTGCACTCAGGAACCAGTTCGGCGGCCATGCAGTCAAGCGAGACTGAGAATCCGCTCGCCGAGGGGCTCGAGCTCCGGCGCCGCCCCGAGCCGTGCGTCCTGGCGATTTTCGGCGCCTCGGGCGACCTCACTCGGCGCAAGATCTTCCCTGCGCTCTATGCGCTCGCCTTCCGCGACCTGCTGCCCGAGCAGTTCGCCGTCGTCGGCGTCGCCCGCACGGAGCAGGCGACCGAGGACTTCGTCGCGGCGATGGAAGCCGCGGTTCGCGAGTTCGGACGGGACGAGTTCAAACAGGAGGCGTGGGATCGGCTTGCGAGCCGCACCCGCTACCTCGCGACCGAGTTCGCGGACGAGGCGGGAGAGGATCAGGTGGCGCGGGGCCTGACCGAGCTCGACGAGGAGTACGGGACACGCGGCAATCGCGTCTACTACCTCGCAGTCCCGCCCGGAGCGATGCCCAAGCTCGTCGAGGAGCTGGGCGAACGTCGCACAACGACCGGGTGGACCCGGCTGATCATCGAGAAGCCGTTCGGCCACGACCTTCAGTCGGCCCGCGACCTCAACGAGCTGCTCGGGCGGAACTTCACGGAGGACGAGGTCTTCCGCATCGACCACTATCTGGGCAAGGACACGGTCCAGAACCTCCTGGCGCTGCGCTTCGCGAACGGCATCTTCGAGCCCGTCTGGAATCGCCAGTTCATCGATCACGTTCAGATCACGGTTGCCGAGTCGATCGGAATCGAGAGCCGGGCCGCGTTCTACGAGGAGTCGGGCGCGATCCGCGACGTCTTTCAGAACCATCTGCTCCAGCTCGTCGCCCTGACCGCGATGGAGCCGCCGATCGACTTCACCGCCGACTCGGTGCGGAACGAGAAGCTGAAGGTCCTGAAGGCTCTCGGGACACCTGCGCCGACCGACGTCGTACGCGGCCAGTACGGCACCGGCTTCATCGAGGGCGAGCCGGCCGCGGGGTACAGAGAAGAGCAGGACGTCGATCGGAGCTCTGAAACCGAGACGTTCGTCTCCGCCAAGCTCCACATCGACAACTGGCGCTGGGCCGACACGCCGTTCTATGTCCGCACAGGGAAACGTCTGCCGCGCCGGGAGACGACCATCGCGATCCAGTTCAAGCGAGTTCCGCACCCGCTGTTCGAGGACGCCAGCGAGCTTCGGCCCAATCTCCTGATCGTCCACATCCAGCCGAACGAGGGCGTGTCGCTCGCGATCGGCGCGAAAGTGCCGGGCGAGGGAATGCGCGTCCGCACCGTGCACATGGACTTCCTCTACGGAGGCTCTTTCCGCACCGGTCTCCCGGAGGCCTACGAGCGGCTGATCCTCGACGCGATGCTCGGCGACGCCACGCTCTTCACCCGAGCCGACGAGATCGAGGAGCAGTGGGCGCTCGTCGATGCAGTCGTGTCCGCCTGGCAGCGCGACAAGCCGTCCTTCCCGAACTACGCCGCCGGCACCTGGGGGCCCGAGGCGTCGCAGGAGCAGGTCGAATGGCACCGATAGCTCATATCGACGAATGGACAGACGAGTGCGCGACCGTCGTCGAAGTAGACCAGGCACTCGTGGAGCTCCGCCTCCAGCGCGGCTTCGAGGGCAAGCGGAACCTCCGCACGAGCGTCCTCACCCACATCGCCTGGGTCCCCCAGGAGTGGCAGGAAGCTGCGTCCGACACGCTGGCCGGGCTCGCCGAGCGCCACCCGTCGCGCACCCTGCTGCTCTTTCCGGAGCCGGACGCCGACGACGGCCTCCACGCTCGGGTTCTCCTCGAGTGCTACGAGATGCCCGGCAACAGCCGTCACCTCTGCAACGAGGTCGCGGAGCTGCGGCTGCGGGGGATCCGGGCCGAGGCACCCGCCAGCATCGTTCTGCCACTGCTCCTGCCCGACCTGCCGGTCTTCCTCCGCTGGCGCGGCCGTCCGGATCTCGGCTCACCCGTCTTCGAGCAGCTCGT
>JBKJWJ010000227.1:0-3142 GCA_046716905.1 Gaiellaceae bacterium | reverse complement strand
CCACCGCGATGCGGGAGCGCAGGAGATCGTCGTGACCGCGACGACTTCGCGCGATCCGGTTCTCCGGGGCGAGTGGCTCCAGCCCGGTGCGCTCGTCTGCGCGATCGGCGCCAACGATCGCCGATCGCGAGAGCTCGACAATGTCGTCCTCGAGCGCGCGGCGTTCGTCTGCTGCGACTCGATCGAGCAGGCAAAGATCGAGTCCGGCGACCTCGTCGAGCCGGTGGAGCAGGGGATCCTCGACTGGCTCGAGGTCTATGAGCTTTCTGGAGTCGTCGCCGGGGAGGTGCAGGGACGGCAGGACCCCGAAGACATCGTCGTCTTCAAGTCGAACGGTCTCGCCGCCTGGGATGTGGCGATCGGAGCGCTCGCCGCCGAGCGGGCGCGTGGGCGCGGTGTCGGACGGGACCTCTAGGGCGCTGGCCGCCCCGACTCGACCACGTCGTGGCCGAGCGCGCGAACGACTTCCGGCCGGTCGAGCAGGCGCGCGCGCTCATGCGGCGTCGTTCGGTTCTTGATGTACGGATCCTCGAGGATCTCCGCGAGCGCACGGCCACGCCCGTGCTCCCGGATCACGTACTGGGCGATCCTGTCCTCGCCGGACGAGCGCGTGAACAGGAACGAGAACGGGTTCCGGAGAAAGTCTCGAATGGCCACGAGCGCGATTCTAGATAGCGTCGGATCATGAGTCGCGCAGTGATCCTCTCCGCCGTCCGCACACCGGTCGGGCGGCACGGCGCCGCGCTTGCCCACATCCGGCCGGACGACCTTGCAGCAACGGCCATCGGCGCAGCCGTGGAGCGTTCGGGCGTCGACCCGGCGCAGATCGAAGACGTCTACTTCGGCGCTGCGAATCAGGCGGGCGAGGACAACCGAAATGTCGCCCGCATGGCAGCGCTGCTCGCCGGGCTCCCGGAGTCGGTCTCCGGGGTCACGCTGAACCGGCTCTGCGCCTCCGGGCTGTCGGCGGTGGTGGGTGCCTGTCACGCGATCGCAGCGGGCGACGGTGACCTCTTCGTGGCCGGCGGAGTGGAGTCCATGACGCGCGCTCCATTCGTCATGGCGAAGCCGGAGCACGCTTTTGCGCGTGGGAACCAGACCGTCTACGACACGATGCTCGGCTGGCGCTTCCCCAATCCGCGGATGGAGGAGATGTTCCCGCTCGAGTCCATGGGCGAGACAGGCGAGAACGTCGCCGAGCGGTGGGAGGTCTCGCGGGAAGAGCAAGATGCCTTCGCGCTGCAATCGCAGCAGCGCTGGGCTGCCGCAGACTTCTCCGACGAGCTGATTGCCGTCGACGGAGTCGAGCAGGACGAACACCCTCGCCCGGACACGAGCCTCGAGAAGCTCGGCTCGCTCCGACCCGCTTTCCGCCAGGACGGCACCGTCACCGCAGGAAACTCCAGCGGCTTGAACGACGGCGCGGCCGCGCTCGTGATCGCCAGCGAGGAGAAGGCGCGTGAGCTCGGCGCCGAGCCCCTCGGGGCCTTTGTCGGGAGCGCAGTTGCCGGTGTCGACCCCCGCGTGATGGGCATCGGGCCGATCCCGGCCGTCCGCAAGCTCCTGGAGCGGGCCGGAGTCGCCGTCGGCGACCTCGATCTCGTCGAGCTGAACGAGGCTTTCGCATCGCAAAGCCTCGTAGTGATCCGTGAGCTCGGCTTCGATCCGGAGAAGGTGAACGTGAACGGCGGCGCCATCGCGCTCGGCCACCCGCTGGGCATGAGCGGGGCACGTCTCGTGGTGACCCTGCTGCACGAGCTGCGCCGGCGGGGCGGCCGCTACGGCCTCGCGACGCTTTGCGTGGGCGTCGGCCAGGGCCAGGCCGCGCTGTTCGAGCGATGACCCCGCTACCTGACATGAGCGTCGCGGAGGGCTACGTCGAGCTCGGCCTTCGGCTCGGAAGGCATGTCGACGGGCTCGTCGATTCGTACTACGGCGATCCGGCCGTCAAAGTGCGGATCGATGCCGAGCCTCCGAGTGAGCCGAGCGCGCTCGCCGAGGACGCCGCGCGGCTGATCAACGAGCTTGACGAGGCCGGGCTGGACGAGCAGCGTCGACGCTGGCTCCACGAGCAGCTCGTAGGCCTCGAGACGGTGGCTCGAAAGCTCGCGGGGGAGGAGTTCGCTTTCGCCGACGAGGTCGAGCGCTGCTACGGCGTCCGGCCCCGCCGCACGCCGGAGGCGGAGATCGAAGCCGCCCACGCCGGCCTGGATGCAGCGCTACCCGGGACCGGCCCCCTGGCCGAGCGGTACCAGCACTGGCGTGAGGCGCAGACGGTCCCGGCGGATCGGCTCGGCGCGGTCCTGTCCGACATCGTCGAAGAGCTGCGCCGGCGCACTCGGGAGCTCGTCGGCCTTCCGGCCGGGGAGTCCTACGAGCTCCAACTGGTGACCGACGAGCCGTGGGCCGCCTACAACTACTACGAGGGCAGCCTGCGAAGCCGCATCGCCGTCAACACCGACGTCCCGATGGCGACCAACTTCCTGACCGAGCTGATGGCACACGAGCTCTATCCCGGCCACCAGACCGAGCACGCGTGGAAGGACCAGCTCCTCCTCCAGGACGGCGGCCAGGCGGAAGCATCGATCCTGATGATCGGTACGCCCGAATCGCTGATCGCGGAGGGCATCGCGGGACTTGCCACCGAGATGCTGCTCGACGACGAAGACGCGTTCTCAGCCGAGGTGCTGGGCCGGCACGGGATCGACTATGACGCCGGCCTCGCGAGAGCCGTGAAGGCCGTTCGCCGGCCTCTCGCCCGGGCCCCGGACAACGCGGCGATGATGCTCTACGAGGACGGCGCAACGGAGGCCGAAGCGCTCGAGTACCTGAAGCAGTGGGCCCTGATGTCGGACCGGCGTGCGAACCAGGCGATGAAGTTCATCGGCGACCCGATGTGGCGCTCGTACGTCACGACCTACGAAGACGGGTACGAGGTCTGCAAGAAGTGGGTCGCGGGCGACGCGGCTCGCTTCAAGCGGCTGCTCACCGAGCAGCTCACGCCAGCAGATCTGGTCTAGCTCGCCGGAGGGCGGATCACGATCCGGCCTTCGACCTCCTCGGGGACGAACGGGAGATTCTTTTCGGTGAGGAGAGCCTCGATGTCCGCCATCAGTTCCTGGCAGTCGCGCTGGTCGTCCTT
>JBKJWJ010000226.1:0-4297 GCA_046716905.1 Gaiellaceae bacterium | reverse complement strand
ATTCCATGTTCTTGACGAGCGTGATCGACGCGCTCGGCTGTGCGTCCTCGACCTTGAACGGCCCGTTCGTGACGATGTTCTGGGCCCGGGTCCAGCGGTCGCCGAACTGCTCGATCGTCTTCTGGTGCACGGGGAGGAACACGGAGTGCGCGGACTGCTGGATGAACCAGGGCTGCGTCGAGGTCAGTGTCACCTCGAGCGTCTTGTCGTCGGTCGCCTTGATGGCCACGGCGTCCCTGAGTGCGGCGCAGTTCTTCTCGCATTCGTTGTACTCGACGGCACCCTTGATGCCGTACAGCTGGTACGAGTAGTCGCTCGCCAGCTCCGGCGAGACCGCGCGCTTCCACCCGTACTCGTAGTCCTTCGCGGTCACGGGGTCGCCGTTCGACCACTTCGCGCCGGTGCGCAGGTGGTAGACGACCTTCGCGCCGTTCACGTCCCAGCTCTCCGCCATCGACGGGACGGCCTCGAGGTCGTCAGCGAGCTTGACGAGCGGGTCGAAGAGGTTCAGGACGAGCTTGGCGGACGTCGTGTCCGTCGCGAGCCCGGGATCGAGATTGAACTCCGCTCCGAGTCCCCATTTCAATGTCTGTTCGGCAGCCGCTGTTCCAGCACCGCCACCACTTCCTTCGTCATCGCCGCCTCCGCAGCCGACGACGACGAGAACGGCGACGAGCGAGAGCAGGACCGCCTGTGACCAGCGATTCCGACTCAACATTCGTGTGTTCCTCCCTCTCCTGGCTTCTTTTGGGCGTTCTGTTCTTCGGTCTCTACCCGATCAGACGGTTTTTCACGATTAACGGTTGTTTAAGAGCTGATGCGAGGTCGTAAGGACCGCTTGTTAGGCTCTCGCGGTGCTGTTTCGCCAGTTCGTCGACGACGATCTCGGCTGCGCCTCCTACCTGATCGGTGACGAATCCTCCGGAGAGGCGCTCGTCGTCGACCCGGCATACGCCGTGGAGCAGTACCTGGAAGCTGCGGAGGAGGAGGGCGTGCGGATCGTCCGCGTGCTGGAGACGCACACACACGCCGATCACGTCTCGGGCCACGGCCGGCTCGCACTCGATCACGGCGTCCAGGTGTGCATTCACCCCGCCGCGGAGGCGGAATTCGCCTTCCAGCCGCTTGGCGACGGCGACGAGATCGAGCTCGGCTCGATCGCGATCCGCGTCATCCACACTCCTGGCCACCGGCCAGAGCACTGCGCCTTCGCGGTCAGCGACCGCAAACGGGCCGACGAGCCCTGGCTGACGCTCACCGGCGACTCGCTCTTCGTCGGCGATGCGGCCCGCCCGGACCTGGCTGTCGAGGCAGCCGAGGGGGCACGCGAGCTCTACCGAAGCCTCCAGCGGCTGCTCGAGCTCCCGGACGGAGTCGAGGTCCATCCCGGGCATGTCGCGGGATCGCTCTGCGGGGCCGGAATGAGCTCGAAGCCTTCCTCGACGATCGGATTCGAACGGAAGTTCAACCGGGCATTCGCACACCAGGGCGAGGACGAGTTCGTCTCCGAGGCGATCCGGGCGGGCGTCCGGCCTCCGAACATGGAGCGGATCGTGGAGCTGAATCGCGGGTCGTTCGTCGGAGCGCCTGAGGCGATCCAGCCGCTGAACGGCGGAGGCGGCGGCGCGATCCTCGACGTCCGGTCGGCAGACGATTTCGCCGCGGGCCATGCCAAGGGCGCCCTCAGCGTCCCGGTCGGCGGCGGCGGGTTCGCGACGAAGGCCGCGTTCGTGCTACCCGAGGGCGAACGCGTCGTCGTCCACGCCGGCGACGAAGGCCAGGTTGCACGGGCAGTCTCAGGCCTGCGCTCGGTCGGACTCTTCGAGCTTTCGGGCTACCTCATCGGCCCGCCTGCGCAGGAACGGATCGCCGCAGTCGAGCTCGACGAGCTCGAACGGCTGCTCGTAGGCGAGGAGGTCGAGGTTCTCGACGTCCGAGAACCCCACGAGCGAGACCAGGGCTACATCCCCGGCAGCCGCAACATCCCCTACCGGCTCGTTCGCGAATGGGTGGACGACCTGCAGGGTGCCAAGCCCGTCGTGACCATCTGCTCCACTGGATCCCGGGCCGGCGTGGCCGCCAGCGTCCTCGCAGCGGCGGGGATCGATGCCCGACCCGTGATCCACGGCGGCATCGACGACTGGACCGCCCGCGGCGGAGACACCGTCTCGTTCCGCCGCTGCGGGTAGGCCGACGGACGTTTGCCGCATCTCCCGCCCGCCGGCCCTCACCACTAGACGAGTGACCGCGGAGGGATCTTCCTTCGACTATTTCAGGCGCTCGGCCTCATAGCCCCAGGAACCCATGGCATCGAGCAGGCTTGCGACGTGCTCCTGATCGCGCGTGATCAGTGTCAGCTCGACCTCCGTCTGGGTCACCGGGACGTCCATTCCCTCCCGGTGATGCTCCACCGAGATGACGTTCGCTCGTTCCTGGGCGATGAGTGTCAGGAGCTTGACGAGCTCCCCGGGCCGGTCCGGCAGCCTCGTCCGCAGGACGAGGAAGCGGCCAGAGAGCGTCAATCCGTGGCGCATGACCGAGATCAGGAGCGTCGGGTCGATGTTTCCGCCCGAAAGGACGATCGCGACAGGTCCTGAGCCGCCGACCTTGTCGCCGAGCAGGGCGGCGACCCCGACGGCCCCGGCACCCTCCACGACGAGTTTGGTCCGCTCCAGTAGGAGCACGATCGCCTCGCTGATCGCTTCATCGTCGACCTCGACCATGTCGTCGAGCAGCCGGTCGAGGATCGACATCGTGAGCTCGCCGGGCTTTTTCACGAAGATTCCGTCGGCGATCGTGAAGCCCGAGAGGCCGGCCTGGACACCGACGAGGCGGAGCTCGGGCCGGAGCTCGCGGAGGGCGATCGCGATCCCCGCCGCGAGCCCGCCGCCGCCGATGGGGATGACGACGGTCTGCGCGTCAGCGACCTGCTCCGCGAGCTCGAGCCCGATCGTTCCCTGGCCGGCGATCACCACCGGGTCCTCGAACGGATGGATGAACGTCGCGCCGCGCTCCTCGACGTCGGCCCTGGCCGCCGTCATCGCGTCCTCGAAGCGCTCGCCGATCATGATCAGGTCGGCGCCGTAGGTCCGGCAGGCCTCGACCTTCGACATGGGGGCGTCCTGCGGGACGTAGATCCGCGCCTTGACGCCGGCCTGGCGCGCCGCCCAGGCGACGGCCTGACCGTGATTTCCCGCGCTGGCAGCGACGACGCCCGCCTCGCGCTCGTCATCCGTCAGCATCGTGAGCCGGTTGACGGCGCCGCGCACCTTGAACGCACCGGTGCGCTGGAGATTCTCCGCCTTCAGCCACACCTCGCGGCCCGAGATGCGCGAGAACGTCTCGGAGCTGTAGACCGGGGTCTCCCGCGCGACGCCCGCAATGCGCTCACGCGCCTCGCGGATGTCAGTGGGGGTTGGCGCCGTTTCCGTCTGCATCGTCTGGCCGAATGTGAAAGACCTTCTCCATGATCTCGCGCACCGCGGTGAGCGGGTCGAGCTCGCGTCGCTGGACCCCGTCCAGGAGCCGCCTGAGCTCGGGGTCGTCCGCGACCGTCTGCTCGAGATGGGATTTTGCCCGTGCCGAGGCGACCGTGAAGACCTCCCCGGCGAGATTCTCGCGCCGGCGGACGTCGAGGAGCTCGTTCGTCTCGAGATGCTCGCGGTGCGCCGCGACCTGATCCCAGAGCTCGACGACCCCCTCGCCGGTCACAGCCTCTGTCAGGACGATCGGCGGGTGCCAGTCGCTCTCGAGGTCGAGCGCGAGGATCGACCGCACCTCGTTCAGCATCGTCTTGGCCGCCGGGTGGTCCTTCTTGTTCACGGCGATCACGTCGGGGATCTCCATGATCCCGGCCTTCAGCGCCTGGACGGAGTCGCCCGAGCCCGGCATCAGCACGAGGACGACGGTGTCGGCTACGCCGATCACCTCGATCTCGCTCTGGCCGGTGCCGACGGTCTCCAGGAACACGAGGTCTCGCCCGGCCGCGTCGAGGAGGAGGAGGGCCTGGAGTGTCGCCTCCGCCAGCCCGCCGAGATGCCCACGCGTGCCCATGGAGCGGATGAAGACCCCGGGGTCGAGAAAGTGGTCGGAGAGGCGGATCCGGTCGCCGAGGAGCGCCCCTTTCGAAAACGGGCTGGAGGGGTCGACCGAGATGACGCCGACGGTCTGCTCCTGCTCGCGAACGTGCCGGACGAGCGCGCTGATCAGGCTCGACTTGCCGACACCGGGCGGCCCCGTGATCCCGACGGCGTACGCATGCCCCGTCTCGGGATAGAGCCTCCGGACGAGGTCGTAC
>JBKJWJ010000225.1:0-3704 GCA_046716905.1 Gaiellaceae bacterium | reverse complement strand
GTCAACTACGGGATTCGCCCGATCGGGGCGCTGCTCGGCGGGGCGCTCGGGACCGCCCTTGGCCTTCAGGCCGCGCTCTGGATCGGAGTGCTCGGCGCGCTCCTGGGCGTCTTCTGGCTGCTGCTCTCGCCGATCCCCAGGCTGCGCGAGGTCGCCGAAGCTCTATGAAGGGACGGTGGTGGGGCCCGAGCGCCCAGGCCCCGCAGAGACGCGCTACTTCCGAACCACGCGAACAACCGTCGCACGGCTGACGTTGCCGGCCCGATCCACGGCCACGACGCGCAGGACATGGCTTCCGACGGAGAATCGGCGGGCCACGCGCGAGGCGCAGGGAGCGAGACGTCGGCTGTCGATGGCGCAGCGGAACTTCAGCCGGCGAGGTGGATCGAAGCTGTCGCGCGACGCGAAACGGAAGACCACTCGCGCCCGCACGAGCCGCCGCGGGCCGGTGACCCCTGGAGCCGACGGAGCAGTCCCGTCCACGATCCACGACACGCGTGCGGGGCTCGCGTCGCGCTGGCCCGCCTGATCGGCCGCCGTGACGGTGAACACGTGTGCCCCGTCCCGAAGGGACTCAAGCGTGAGGGGGCTCGTGCAGGGCATCGATCCATGTCCGTCGAGCTCGCAGCTGAAAACGAGATTGCTCGAGTAGCTCAGGTCGTCCGTCCCCGAGAACGAGATCTGTGCAACTCGCTTCCGCGTGATCGAAGCCACCGTGCGGTCGGCGTCGATCGTTGTTCCAGGCGGACCGCCGTCAGCCGGCAGAGAGCTGATGAAGTTGAAGTCAGGCTGTTCGCCGGCAGTGCCGACGCAGTCGTGCGAGGTGCCGGCCGGGTACGGGTTGTCGCTTCGCCCCATCCAGGTCACGATCGCTGGATGGACGGTGCGGAACTCGATAACGAAGAGCCCTTGAGGCTCCAGCGCCAGGGGCGGGTTGAAGTCGAAATGCACCAGCGGCGTGAAGGAATCGGTCGCTGAAACGAACGCAGTTGCGCTGCCCAGAACCTGGCCTCGAGGTTCAGCCCCACGGACGTTGACGTCGAGCGTCGCCCCCGAGGCCGGGAAGCTTCCGCCTTTGCGCATCCGCAGATCGACCGAGGCGAGCTGCCGCCGTGACGGCGTGAAGCCCTGGAAGAGGCTTCCGCTGCCGCCGCAGGAATAGCTCGTTCCGGTCACGGGGTCGTTGGACTGATCCGCCGTCCCGTGCGCCCAGGCGACGGAAGCGCCGAGCGCGAAGAGGAGGGCGGCCGTGGCGGCCGCCCTCCAGATGATCCGTGGCAAGTTCATCGTCTCCTCCCCTTCCTCACGACGAGGTTGACCTTCGAGCCGATGGGCAGACGGCGCCCGGCGCGCGGGGTCTGGGAGATCACGCGGCCCACCCGAGCGCGGCCCGAGAAGCGGCTGGTGATGCGTCCGACGGCGCATCGGCCGCGTCGGATGGCTGATCGGGCAGTCAGAAGGGTCTTGCCACGCACGTTCGGAACGACGCATCGAGCCGCCGACGGCTGCCGTGGCCCCTGAACGACGTCCGTGGGAGCTGAGTGGGCCGAGGCCGCGCCGGCCATGTTCTGCGCGACGACGGCCACGCGGATTCGGCGCCCGACTTCGCCCTGCGAGAGCCGGATCGTCGGATCGATTTCGCCGGGGATCTCGACGCATCCGCTGCCCGACGCGGCACAGCTCTCCCACTGAAAGGAGAAGTTCGGAGGCGGATACCCGTCCCACGTGCCGGACGACGCCGTCAGAACTCCGTCCACGACCGCCGCGCCGCTGACGCCGGGCGAGGCCAGGTTCCGCGGTGAGGCAGCTGGGCGTGGGGCCACAGGTGCCGTTGCCCCCGAATTCATCTGACCCGAGCCCGCTGCGTTCGTCGCGGTCACGAAGGCACGGATCCGGAACGTGACGTCTGACGCGGTCAGGTTGTAGGTGCGTCCGTTCGCGCCGGGGACGAACTCGCAGAACGTGGCAGCCGCGTTGCAGCGAGCCCACGCGTAGGTGTAGGCGAACGGCGGCGTACCTGCCCAGGTCCCGTCGCTCGTGGTCAGCGTCGAGCTCTCCTGGGGGGTCCCGGAGATTGTCGGTCGTTCGACATTGGTCGGCTCGACGGCGGAGCGGCTCCACGCAAGGGGTCCGCCGACCCACCCGCCCGAATAGCCGTCGACCGCGATCAAGTAGTTCTTCCCGGCTTCGGCGGAGAACCCGACGACGCTTCCGTAGCCGCAGTGGTCGTCGTTCGTGGCGAACGGGGTCGTCGCGCCCGCTTCATACACACCCAGCAGGGTGTCGTAGCCGGTTCGGCACGTGTCGAAACGGACCGGCCCCGAAGATGGGGCGGTCCAGCGGAACCAGACTGAGGCGCCGCCCGGACCACCGTGCTCGGCTTCGCCCTGCTCGAGCGAGCCATAGCGGTTGGAGATGTCCGCGAGTCCCGAGTCGCCTGCGATCGGCTCGGCTCGCTCCCGATCGTCGTTCGCCGGCCGCTGGAAGAAGTAGAGGAAGAAGTCTCCGGTCGCTCCATCCTTGCCGTCGAGCGCGATGTGATAGTCGACACCCGGCGTCGGAAGGAATTCGATTCGAGGGGTGGCGTCGCAGTCGCCCCTGCTCGCCACGGGGGCGAGGCTGGACACACTGGTGCCCGTGTACACGGCGAGCACCGTGTCGAAGTCGCTGTCGCAGCTCGAAAGCACTACGCGACCCGCACGTGCGGCGGTCCAGCGGAACCAGACGGAGGCTCCTCCGGCGTTCCCGGCGTGATCGGGCTCGCCGGCTTCCTTGGTTGCATCGACGTTTGAGCCCGACGCCTCTCCGCTGTCGGCCGAGATGTTGATCGCCTGTGCGAAGGCGTCGTTGGTCGGGGCAGCGGCGAGCGCCGATCCCGGCACGACGATCGACGCCGCGAGGACTGTGAGGAGCGCAAGCGCTCTCATGGGATTCATGCCTTGCTCCTTTCTCATCGGATTGGCCTGGCAACGACGATCTGCCCGTAGCCGCTGCGGCTCCGGGCCGCGCCTCTCGTCCCCAGGAAGATCGCGCGCACCCGCCAGCGGCCCGGTGCGGGAGGTCGCCAGGAAAGCGAGGCGCCGGCGGGCACGCGCCTGACGTGGTGGAAATGCCAGCCGGTCAGCGGATCGAAGCGGTCGATCTGCAGCTCGACCCGGCCACCCGCCGCGGGCGAGACCGAGCAGTTGATGGTCACCGCCGAGCCCGGACTGATCTCGGCTTCCGTCCCGCCGGAGACGCGTACAGCCGTCGTCGTGACGTCGCGCAGCCGGAGCGAGAGGACGTAGCGCCCCGCCCTGCCGCCGACCGGCGCCTGGATCGCGACGACGTATCGGCCTCGGCCGAGCCGGCGGCGCAGGCCGTCCGAGGCGGAGCCGATTCGCGCCCCGGCGTCGGTCAGGAGGATCGCCGTGTAGGACCGGCTCGGGGGCTGCGCCAGCCTCAGTCGCACTTCGCTCAAGCGCTCGACGTCGAAGTGGTAGAGATCGAGGACGTCGACGTCTGCCGGCGAGAGTTGCCCCCTGCGGGTCGAGTTCCGGCGCAGTTCGAGCCCGACCCCGACGTCGTCCCGCGCTGCCGCCGCGACAGCGAGCCGATAGCGATGCGGCGCCGGGCTCTGAGACGCGACGATCTCGATCCTGTACTGTCCGCCGCCGTCCCGCCCGGGCGTGAACACCAAGTAGGAGTTGCAGCCGAGGCGGACG
>JBKJWJ010000224.1:0-2598 GCA_046716905.1 Gaiellaceae bacterium | reverse complement strand
TACGTGGAACATGTTCGGGCTCGCGTCGTCCGCATTTCCGGGATCGGCCGAGGCCGTTCCCGGAAATGCGATCACGGCGAGCGCGAGAACGAAGGTCGATAGCCGTGCGGCAGGTCTCATGCTCTCCCCTTTGTCCGATTGGCTCGCAGACCCTAACCGCGATGCAGGGCTGCGGCCATGACTTTTTTGCTACGGCCGGCTCGGGTTGTAGATCGGTCGCGGAGGCGCGGCCGAGCTCGCGACTGCGACGCGCACGCAGCGGAACGTCTCGACGTCGCATTCGACGAGCGCGGCACGCGGGACGGCCTCGCGAGGCTGCGACGGGAGCTCCCCAAATGTGATCACGCGGCCGCCGTCGCCGACCGCGCGCGTCTCGCCGATACCTCCCGGGAACTGGTGTTCCGTGCGGAGGACGCGCTCGACGGCGATTCCGGTCGCCGTAACCCGAAAGACGACGACCCCGGTCGTCGACGTGGCAAAGACGCGGTCGCCCATCCAAGAGCCGGATTCGACGACGTACGCGGCAGTCCCTCGGTCCACGCCCAGCCGCGCGATCTCGCCTCCCGAGGCGACGGCGAGGACGCGCACGAGCGGCGGCGTCACTCCGTACCGGCTGACGAACGCACGCGCGCCGTCCGGACTGAGGGCGACGAGAGCGCTGCCGCGCGCGAGCACCCGCTCACGGCCGGGTCCGTCGAGCACGACGAGGTCGGGGAAGCCGGTGCCGAGACGGTAAGCGACGACCGTCCCGCGCGCCCAACCTGCAACGACGTACCGCCCCGCGCGAGGCGTCCACGCGCGCGCCGGTCGCGCACGGGACGTTCGAACGACGACGTGTCCCAGATACCGCCGCGGGTCGCCGAAGTCGGGACGCGCCGCCTTGAAGTACGCGAGCCTGCCGACGCGATCCCAGGCTGCGGAGTGGGCTCCCTCTTCGAGCACCGAGTCGACGCCGGTGCGCTCGTCCCGCAGCCGCAGCACCGGTCGCCGCCCGCGCCACGATGTATAGACGACCGCCGTCCCCGCCGGGTTCTGAACGGCAACCGGGGCGAGGTTCCCCCCGAGGTTGGCGTTGACGGCCCCGGCAAGCTTGACCGGACCGTCCCCGCCGGGCCGGAACAAACGATCGTCGACGACGTAGGCCGCCTCCGATGTCCCGCGGTCGGCCAGTGTCACCGGCGCAACGGTCGGTCCGGTGCGCGGAGTGGTTTGCTCGCTGTCTCCGGCGTGTAGGCATCCGGCGGACAGCACGGCGACAACCGAGACGAGCGCGGCCGACGGGTTCGTGTACGCCATGCGGGAGAGCGTAGTGAGAGGGCGGCGTCGCGCCGCCCTCTCACTGACGCCGGGGCCGCGCTAGCGGCCGAGGTTCTGGAAGACCCCCTGCGTCTGCGGGTTCTGGTACCGGAACTTTCGCGCCCGGTACTGCTGAGCGCCCGAAGCCGTCGGATCCGTCACCTCCGGGGAAAGCCGGCCGTGACGACCGACGAGCATGTAGACGTCCAGGCCGCGGTTTCCAGGCCGCACGCAGCACACGGCCGGAGGTGCCGGCGGCGGCGACGGGAGGCCACTCGAGGTGTAGACGTAGTCGTTGTGCCAGTAGCTCGACCACGTGTCGTCGATGCCCTTTCCGTCCGCCTTCGCGTCGTAGAAGGCGACCTCGCGACCGACGAACGGCGGCGGAGTCAGGGTCGCCGGATTGACGAACGGGAGGAAGATCTCCGGCATGTCTTGGACTCCGGAGAAGTCGAACACCGACGTACCCGCCTGGTACGCGGACGAGACGCCGATGTACGCCTCGTTGGTGGGGATGACGTTCCCGTTGTGCATCGTGCACGCCTCGCTCGCCGGCTGCGGCCGGGGCGTGATGAAGCGCCCGTAGAGCGGCGCGTCGACGCCCGGCGGGACGTTCTTGTAGAACCACACGTTCCCTCGCGTGTCCTGCGGGCCGTCACAGCCGTGGCGGCCGCCGCCGCCCCACTCGTCGGTGAAGGCGACGATCTCCCCGTCCCACGTGAACGACGCCGTGTGGAAGAGGCCGCGTTGCGGCGGCGCCGGCCCGTCGATGAACGGGTTGCGGATGTGCGTGTGTCGGCCGGGAACGACCGTCGTCGGGTTCGCGGGGTCGGAGACGTCCCACAGCTGACCTTCGCTGAGGCAGGCGCCGCCCGCCACCTTCTTCGAGTCCGAGGACTCGTAGACGGTGATGTCGTGGCACCCGCGAACCGGGCTCCCGCCGCTGCCGGTCGCCGTCCAGACGGCCGTGTCCGCGTCGAGCGGCTGCTCCTTCAGCACGTTGGCCGCCTCGGGAGCACGATCGGGGATCTCGACGATCGAGATCCTGTTGTGATCCGGCAGGCAGTTCGGCTGCTCCGGCAGCACGGCGAGGTCTTCACGCCTCGTGACGCGGCTGCCGTTCGGATAGGACGACACATAGACGATCGCGCGCTGGTTTCGGTCGTCACGGATCGTCGTGTGCGTATGCGAGCCGCAGCGGGTCCGCACCATCGTGACGAGCCTCGGCGCAGCCGGGTTGGTGACGTCGAAGATCCGCAGGCCCTCGTGGCCCTTGAGGCGGAACGTTCCTGGTAGCCCGGT
>JBKJWJ010000223.1:0-5184 GCA_046716905.1 Gaiellaceae bacterium | reverse complement strand
GTCATGGTCAACGCGCCGGGGATGCTGGCGGCGATGGCCGGGATCATGGCGCGCGAGGGGGTGCGGGCGGAGATCGAGGCGTTCGACTCGGGCCATCTGTGGCACGCGCGGGCGCTGGCCGAGGAGGGGGTGCTGGGGGCGTTCGTCGTTCTCGGGCTCGTCCTCTTGACGCTCGCCTTCGCCGCTCGGAACGTTGCCCTCGGCGTCGACACGTACGGGATCGGCTCCGCGGGGCTCCTGGCCGCCTGGTGCGGCCTTCTCGCCAACAGCTCCTTCGTCGACACGCTGCACTGGCGCCACCTCTGGCTCGTCGCTGCGTTGATCTGGGCCGGCACTGCGCTCCGGTCCGGCTACCCGGGAAGGTAGGAGTGCGTCGAGGCCCTCGCCCCAACGATCACTACCCCGAGCGGCTCGACCTCGAGGCGCTCGAGCAGCTCCCGGAGAGCGAGCGCCGTCTCGGGCGTCTGCCGGTCTGGACGGCAGACGATGAGAACTCCGTCGACCCGCTGCGCGAGCACCTGGCTGTCGACCAGCCCGAGGAGCGGCGGGCCGTCGAGCAGGACGTAGTCGTACTCCGACTCCTTGATCTCGTCGAAGAAGCCGTCGAGCGCGTCGCTCGCCAGGAGCTGCGCCGGATCGGGTGGCGTGCTTCCGCTGGCGAGCACGTGCAGAAGCCCCGAGCCCGTGCGGGCAGCGCTCAGCTGGAAGATGCCGCTGCTCCCGCCGTTTCGCGCGCCGGTGAGCACCTCGGAGAGGCCGGGGGTCTGATCGACGTCGAAGAGCTCGTGCAGCTTGGGCGACCGCATGTCCGCGGAAACGAGCCAGGTGCGATGCATGGCCTGCGAGAGGACGAGGCCGAGCGCCGCCGTGACCTCCGTCTTGCCCTCGCCGTGGAGCGCGCTCGTGACGAGCACGGTCCGCTGGTGGGTCGCCGGCAGCCGGCGCCGGAGCGAGGCCTGGAGCGTCTGGTAGGCCTCGTACTCGGCCGAGCTCAGCGTCTGCGGTCGATGGCCGAGCGGACGGCGGACGTGGGGAACCTCGGCCAGCACGGGGAGCTCGAGGAGGCGGCTCAGCTCCCGCGAGCCGCTGACCCGCGGCTTGAGCTGCGCGCGGGCGAGCACGAGGAGCATTGCGATGAAGGCGGCGGCGAAGAACGCGAAGACGGCATTCCGGACCGGTCGCGGCGAGAAGGCGGCGGTGGGCGGCTGGGCGGACTCGGCGAGAGCGAGCTCCGAGCCGGTACCCGCAGCGCTCACGTTGAGGTCGGTGATCCGCTCACGGATCGTGGCGCGCTCGGCGGCGGCCTGCTCGCCTCTCCTATCCTCGAGCGCCGCCAGTGCACGCTGGAGGGTCGCGCGCGCCCTGTTCAGACGGCGCCGCTCGGTGCGGCGCTGCTCGTTGAGGAAAGTCGTGGCGACCGCGTCCGCGATCCGCGCGGCGCCTCGCGCTGTGTCGTCGGTCGCCGCGATGCTGATGATGTTGGCGCTGGGGTCGACCGACGAGCTGACCTTCTCCTCGAGGGTCGCAGCGGTCTCTCCGGGAACCCTTCTCGCCGCCCGACGCAAGGTCACGCGGGTGGTCAGCAGGGCGTCGATCGTGGCGAGACGGCGCTCGACCGACTCGACGTCGCGGTTCTGGAGCGGGTCGGACGCGCCCTCGACCACGATCTTCGCGGTCGCCCGGTAGGTCTTCGAAAGCATCAGCGATGCCGCCAACGCGACGGCGGTGAGTGGCATGACGATGAGGAGAATCAGCAGTTTGCTGCGACTGAGCGCGTCGAGATACCGGCCCGTATCAACCGGCTGGTCAGGCGGCAGGCCGTGCGCGGTGTACTGCGGCAGGCCGTTGGCGCGGTCGGCCATCACTCCATAGATAACGTCCTGCCGCCAAGTCGAACCCTGTTCGCGCTCGTACTCGCCCTCCTCGCCGCGGCGGCTGGGTGCACCGGATCGTCGACGCCGCCCGTCGCCGACCCGCCCGCCGGCAAGTCTCCCCGGGTCGAGTTCCTCGGCCCTGAACGCCTGACAGAGCCGGCCGACCTCGAAGCACGGGCTCGCGCCGGGTCCGGCAGCCGCGTGGTCGCCGTCACGTTCTTCCTGGACGGCCGCCCGCTCGGCTCCGACACGACCAGGCCGTACCGGCTCGACGTCGACCCGGGGCTGCTCGCGCGCGGGCGCCACCGGCTGCGCGTCGAAGCCGTCGACAGCCTGGGCCGTCGCAAGTTGACGAAGCCAAGCTGGGTGACGGTCGAGCCTTCGGGATCCGACATCGTCGAGGCGGCGCCGGGCGCGTCCTTTGCGCGCGCCCGCGAAGCTCTGAGCCGGGGCGACGTCACCGTTCGCCTCGCTCCCGGCCGCTACACGGTGGACGGGCTCCGGCTAGGGAGCGGCGCCCGCCTGATCGGTTCGGGCTCCCGGACGGTGCTGGCGCCCAGGCGCGGGACGCGGTACTGGGCGCTCGTGGTCGCGAAGGGCGAGAACATCCGGATCTCCGACCTCACGCTCGACGGAGGCGGCAACGTGCCGGGCGAAGGGGGGGGCGGCATCGGGGTCGCCGTCTTCGACGGCTCGAGCGATGTCCGGCTCCAGCGCCTGCGCATAACCCGCGTGCGCACCGACGGCGTCAACACCTGGGGCGCTCACTCGAGCGTCTCGATCCAGGACTCGCAGATCGAGGGGGACGGGACCGCCGAAGCCGGGGTCGTCGCGCTCGGCTCGGACAAGTCGCGGGACACGAGCGCGATCCGCAACCGGATCCGCGGGTTCCGCGCCTTCGGCGTCATCCTCCAGCAGCAGGAGCATGGCCGCCCGGCCGCCGACCTCCACGGGGTCGTGCTCGACAACTTCATCAGCGACATCCGCGACCCCTCTCGCGACGGCTGCTGGACCGCTGCGAAGTACCGGACGCCCGGCTGTGGAACCAACGAGGGCGGGATCTGGACGGGCGGGGTCGAAGCCGCGATCATCGGGAACACGATCCGACGCGCCAGGTGGGACGGCATCGAGACGGTCGGCTCGTCGACGCGAACGACGATCGCCCGAAACGAGATCCACGACACGCGAACGGGCATCTACCTCGAGCACTCGACGCATCGGTCGCTGATCGCCTACAACGTGATCGTCGACGCACTGACCGGGATCAACGTCGAATGGTGGCACGAGGGAGCCGGCTCGAAGCGAAACACGTTCGCCTACAACCGCATCGTCAACGCAGAGGCGGGGCTCTTCGTGGATGTCGGCGGCGACGGCAACCGCATCGTCGGGAACACCTTCGTCGGCGGCTCCAGGCCGGCGATCATTCTCCAGGGCTCGTCCAACAACGTCGTGCGAGGCAACGTGGGCTGCAAAGCAACCGGCGATTTGCCGCTCGTTGCGTTGGAGAGCGCCAGATGGGACGACGGCAGTAGGGCACACTCGCGCGGAAACCGGTTGACCCAGAACAGGAACGAGGGCGGCTGTTGACCTCGGACCATGTCGCGCGCGGCTCGGCGCTGCTCTTCTGGTCGAAGGTCGCTGGTAACGCAGGTTTTTTCGTCGCAGTCCTGATTCTGGCGCGCGCGCTCGGGCCTACGGGCCGCGGGACGATCGCTTTCGTCACCGTGACCGCGCTGGTGGCGGCTCGGCTCGCAGGTCTCGGAATCGGCGAGGCGACGTCCGTGTTCGTCGCCCGACGGCCTGAGATGCGCAGCGCGCTCCTGACGAACGTCGTCGCCTTCATGTTCGGAAGCGCCTTGCTTACGGCTGCGGTCGCCTGCGGCGCACTGGTCGCTCTCGGCGACGACAGGCCTGCCGGTGTCGGTGCCCCCGAGCTCACGATCGTGGCTTGCGCGACGCTCGTCTCCGCGTTGGGCGAAGGGGGGTATTTCTTCCTGCTCGGTTGCGACCGCTTCCGGACGCTGGCGTTGATCACGGCGACCGCCTCCTGGGTCTATCCGCTGTTGCTCGTGGCCCTCTGGAGCACGGTCGGCCTGACCGTTCTCCGTGCCGCGCTCGCCTGGACGGCGGCCGAAAGCATCCGGTCGTTCGCGTTCCTCCGGCAGTCTGGGCGTGGGCTCAGGCTCGGCCGTCCAGACTCCGGTCTGCTCGTCGAAGCAGTGCGCTTCGGCAGTCGCGCGTGGGTCGGCAGCCTTGCGCGCTTCCTCAACTTCCGCACCGATCAGATCCTGCTTGGCCTCTTGGCGTCAGAGGCAGCGCTCGGCGTCTACGCGGTCGCCGTCAACGCGTCGGAAGTGCTGCTCTATCTCCCGGCCGCCACGGCGACGGCGCTCCTGCCCATCGCCGCCCGGACCGAGGCCGGGCTTCGGACCGAGCAGGCGCTGCGCGCGTTCCGCTCTGCGGCGGTCGCCACCGCCGTCGCCGGGGTGGTCGCCGCGCTGCTGGGACCGCCGCTGCTGCCGGTGATCTTCGGCGCGGCCTTCGAGGCTTCGGCCACGTCGTTCCTGTGGCTCTTGCCCGGTGCGCTGGGCTTTGCGGCGATGGTCGTCTTCTCGAACGCTCTGGTCGCGGACTCGTCACCCGGGCTGTCTTCCGTCGGACCGCTCGTTTCGCTCGTTGTCGGCATCGCGCTCGACCTGGTGCTGATTCCTCGGTTCGGCGCATCCGGAGCGGCGGCTGCAGCGAGCGCGGCTTTCCTTGCCGGCGGCTGCGCGGCCCTCGCGGTCTTTCGCCGTCGGAACCCGTTTGCGTGGCGCCTGTTCCTGCTGCCACGAAGGGGCGACCTGGCGGTGTTCCGTGCACTCGCTCGGCCGCTTCGCGCAGCGCGCTCGAACTAGGAATCAGGCCTCGCCGAGCCGATCCTCGTCAGGAGGCTCCTGCCTCCCGTAGCCCCCAGGCCCGCGGCGAGCGCGGCCGCGGCGATGCGCCCTCGCCCTGTTGCCGGCGCGAGGACGGTCTCCAGGCGCGGATCCTCGGTCTGAAGGCGGTACTTGTTGTCCTCCTCGACGCCGAGGAAGCGGTACTCGCCCGCTCCCTCCTCGAGCGTCCGCCGAATGTTCTCGACCTCGAGGAGGAACCCGACGGAGCTACGATCCCAGGCGGGATCGCGGCCTCCCTGGTAGGCGAAGTAGGCGTTCCCGAACAGGAAGCCGTATTCGCAGCACCCGGCGTTCCGTCGACCTCCAGAAGCAGCAGGCGACGGCCGCCGCGACCACATGAAGAGCGGGACGATTGCACAGGCCTCGTCGTC
>JBKJWJ010000222.1:0-3042 GCA_046716905.1 Gaiellaceae bacterium | reverse complement strand
CCGGTCGGCTCCTCGCTCCTTTGCAGGCTGAGCTCGACTGCCGCCTCGCGAAGCCCCTCGGTCGCTTACTCAGCAGCCCGGTCGCGCCCGACACTGCCGATCATTCGCACCCGGGCTCCCAGCCGCGCGGCGGCGACAGCCTGGTTCGCCCCCTTTCCACCCGGAAGGCGCGCGAACGACGCGCCAGTCACGGTTTCCCCAGGCCGCGGGAGCCGTTCGGCGGTCGCGACGAGATCGAGGTTGATCGACCGGACGACGGTCAGCTCAGGCGGCAAGCGCGCGGAGGTCTTCGAGCGTCCCGCCGAGCAGGTTCTCGCGGAGATCGAAGAGCCCGGCCCAGAGCGACGAGCGGTCGGGCGGCGTGTCCATGCGGACGGAGGTCGTGAGCCCCTCGAGGGCTCGAACGAGCACCGCCAGCTCGAGGTAGACCTGGGCGACGCGGTGCGACGCGGCGCAGACGCCGGCGCGGCCGAGGACCGGCCCCCAGTCCATGAGCTCCGCGGGGCCGGGCTCGCCGTACCAGGATCGTCCCTCCGCCTGGTTGGGCTGGAGCTCGAGGAGGTAGCGGCCCAGGGGCTGCTCGAGCCCGGTGAGCGCCGTCTCGACGCGGTCGGCCGCCCGTCGCAGCGCCGCCTGGCGCTTTCCGGCGGTGCTGGGCTCGGCCTCTCCTCTCGCCCACCGCTCCAGGAGCCGGCAAAACGAGAGAGCTGCGGCCTCGCAGGCGGACAGTTGCGCGATCAGGCGCCGCGCCGTCCGCTCTTCGGCTGCAAGGTCGACGAGCGCCTCGGCCCAGGAGGGAGTCGGCTCGATTCTGAGTGTGCTCACACTTCCACTATGACGGGGAGAATCATCGGTCGCCTCCCCGTTCTGTCGTAAATCAGCTGCCCAACTGCGTCGTGAAGGTGCTCTTGGAGGAGCTTGATCTCCCGGATGTTCTGATCGAGGAGGTCGCTGAGGACCGTGTTCGCCTCCTGGCGCATCTCGTCCATGAGCGGGCCAGGCTCCGTCAGGCCCCTTGCGATCACCTCGGGCATTCCGACCGGGCCACCGTTCGAGCCCGCGATGGTTGCGACGATGATCAGGACGCCGTCCTCGGAGAGGGTGCGCCGGTCCCGGAGAGCGACGTCCTTCACGTCGCCGACGCCGAGGCCGTCCACGAACGTGACGCCGGACTGGATGTGGTCGACGATCTTGACCCCTTGTTTGGTCAGCTCGACGACGGAGCCGTTCTCGGTCAGCACGATCGAATCGGCCGGAACGCCGCTCTCCTGCGCAAGCCGCCCGTGTGCCGCCAGCATCCGAAACTCGCCGTGGACCGGCATGACCGCCTTCGGACGAACGAGGCTCAGCATCGTGCGGAGCTCCTCGGCATGGCCGTGGCCCGAGACGTGGACCGGTGCGTTCTCCTGGTGCAGCACCTCCGCGCCGGCCTTCGCGAGCTGGTTGATCGTGTCGTGGACGCGCAGCTCGTTGCCCGGCACCGGCCTCGCGGAGAGGATGACGGTGTCTCCGCGGTCGACCGAAACCGTCGAGTGGTCGTTGTAGGCGATGCGCGTGAGCGCCGACATGGGCTCTCCCTGGCTGCCCGTGCAGAGGATCAGCACCTCGTGCGGTCTGTAGTTGTCCAGCTGGTTCGGGCGGATCAGTGCGTCTTCCGGGACGTTCACGTAGCCCAGGTTCCGGGAGATGTTCATGTTCTTGCGCATCGAGCGTCCCACGACGGCGACTTTCCGGCCGACCTCGGTCGCGACGTCGATCGCCTGCTGCATCCGGTGCACGTTGGATGCGAAACAGGCGATGAGGACGCGGCCCTCGAGTCGCGGAATGATCTGCTGAAAGGCTTCGCCGACGAGGCGCTCCGATCCCGTGACGCCCGGCCGCTCGGCATTCGTCGAGTCCCCGAGCATCAAGTCGACGCCCTGCGTCCCGAGCTCGGCCAGGCGGCCTACGTCCGTGCGAAGGCCGTCCACCGGCGTGTGATCGAGCTTCCAGTCGCCCGTGTGGAGCACCCGGCCGGCGGGTGTCTCGATCACGACGGACACGGCGTCCGGAATCGAATGCGCGACGCGAATGAAGCTGATGCGGAAGGGGCCGATCTCGACCGGGTCACCCTCGGGGTTTGCCTCCCTCAGCTCGACGGAGTTCAGGAGGCCGTGCTCGTCGAGCTTGGACTGTGCGAGCCCGAGCGTCAGGCGGGTCCCCCAGACGTCTGGCACCTGCACCTCGCGGAGGAGGTATGGCAGCGCGCCGATGTGATCTTCGTGGGCGTGCGTGATGATGATAGCGCGGACGCGATCCTTTCGGTCTGCGAGATAGCCGAAGTCCGGAAGAATCAGATCGACGCCGAGGTGCTCGTCCCGCGGGAACGCGAGGCCGGCGTCGATGACGATGATCTCCTCCTCGTACTCGTAGACGGTGAGGTTCTTCCCGACCTCGCCGACACCGCCGAGCGGGATGATCCGAAGGGTCTCCGCAGCCACGCCGGAGACTCTACTCGCCCCCTCCGTCGCCGCTCCCCCGTTCAAGGGATGCGCCGCGCCCGCCGATTCGATGGCATATGTCTGTGTTCCCCGCCGTCTCGCTCGGCTCTCTCGCGCTGGCCGCAGCGGCGGTTATCGCGGCCGAGCTACTGCACCGGCGGGACGACGACCTGGGCGCCGACGAGGCTGCCTCCGACCGGTTTTCCGTCGCGGCGCCGATCGTCGCCGCCGCTGCCGTCGTCCTCGGCCCCTCGGCGGCCCTCCTCGTCGGCACGCTCGGCAGCCTCGGCGTCCGGCGTCTCGTCGGCGACCCGTGGCGGGAGAGCCTCGTTCGCGCGTCGTCACTCGGGGCAGCAGGTCTCGCCGGCGGCTATGGGTACGTGCTCGCCGGAGGCGTGACCGGATCGGTCGTCATGCCGGACGACCTGCTTGGCCTGGTGATCCTCGGAATGATGTTCTCGACGGTCAAGACGCTTGTCCAGCGGCTCTCGAATCGGGCTACCGCGATCGAAACGGACATGCTTGCGGCGGTCGCCGAGATCTCCATGGGCGCCGCCCTTGC
>JBKJWJ010000221.1:0-8037 GCA_046716905.1 Gaiellaceae bacterium | reverse complement strand
TCGGGGCGCCGAGATTTGAACTCGGGACCTCTAGTCCCCCAGACTAGCGCGCTAACCAGGCTGCGCCACGCCCCGTGGCCGACACCTTAGCCGATCGCCTCACAGGCGAAATTCTCGGAAACAGCGGACGATTCGACAAGGCTCGACGCAAGCCTGAGGGGTCTGGAGCGTCTTGAATCTGGAGGCCTAGAACGTCTCCTCGTTGTCCACAGCCCCGCTCTGCGGCAAGGTCGGGCTGGCTCGGACACGGGCGTTGCCAGCACCGACGATATCCACAGCCCTGTGGAAAACTTCCTGGACACCCCAAATCCCCATAACGAAGACGATCCCGCCGCGAAGAAGCCGCCGGGCGAGTTCATCAGCGACGAGCTGGAAGCGCAGACGAGGCGATTCGTCGAGGATGCGAAGGGACTGGCGAAGCGGCGCAAGGAAGCTGCAACCCAGGAGCAGTCCGGGCCGCCTCCGCCGGACTAACGCGTTTAGCGCTCCAGGCGTCGATAGAGCCGGTCGATCAGCTCGGGCATCTGCTCGAGCCTCTGGGTGATCAGCCTGAGCCGGTACTCCCGGAAATGCTCTGCCTCGACCCCGAGGGCCTTCGCCAGCTTGCGGACGATGTCGTCGGAAGGCACCGGCCGATTGCCGTGGACGAGATGGTTCAGGTACCCCGCGGAGAGGGTCGTCTGATCGGCCAGCGCCCTGTAGGTGACGCCCTTCTCCTGCATCAGCCGTTCGAGTGTCGGCCCGAACGGCTCGGTGCTAAATCGTCGTCGGCGGGCCAAGATCCTATTACTACCTAGTTTCCAACCTCGGCGACGGGAACCCGTCGCTCCTCGCCCGTCGAACGGTCTCGGACGTCGACGGCTCCGTCGTCGAGCGTCTTCTTGCCGACGGTGATCCGGGTCGGGCAGCCGATCAGGTCGGCGTCCGCGAACTTCTCGCCCGCACGTTGATCGCGATCGTCGAGAAGGACCGAGCCGCCGGCCGCCTCGAGCGCGGAGGCCACCTCATCGCCCTGCGACTCCAGGCCCGGAAGAACGACGACGTGCGCGTCGTAGGGCGCCAGCGGCTCCGGCCACTTGATCCCGAGCTCATCGTGGTTTTGATCTACCGCGACCGCCATCACTCGGCTGAGCCCGATCCCATAGGACCCCATCACGAGCGGCTTCTCCTTCCCGTCCTCGTCCAAAAAGCTGGCCTCGAGCGGGACGGAATAGTCCGTCTCAAGCTTGAAGATGTGCCCGACCTCGATCGCCGTCTGGAAACGTAATGCCCCACCGCACTTCGCACAGCTGTCCGTCTCCTGCGCCTGACGGAGATCGCCGAAGCGGGCCTCGAAGTCGCGCCCGGCCTGGGCGCCCTTCAGATGCCAGCCGTCCCGGTTCGCGCCCACGACGTACTGGCCCTCCCGCAGGATCTCGTCCGCGACGATCTCGACCTTGGTTTTCACCGGACCGACCGAGCCGGGGTCGGCGCCGAGTGCCGCACGGATCTCCTCGGCCGTCGCCGGGCGCGGGTTGCCTCCGATGACTCCCAGCGCCTTCGCCTCCTCGAGCCGGTCGTCCCCACGGATCATTGCGAGGACGAAGGTCCCGTCGGCCCGGACGTGCGGCATCGCCTTCGCCGTGGCCGCTGGATCGACGCCGAGGAAGCCCGAGACCTCCTCGATGGACCCGAGGCCCGGTGTCTCGACCTCCTCCGGGCCGTCCAGCGACGAGGGGAACTCTGGCGCGCGCGGGACACCGTGCGCGATCTCCAGATCCGCCGCGTAGTCCCCGCGCTCGCAGGTGACGAGCGTGTTCTCGCCGGTGCCCGACGGCGCCAGGTAGTCGCGGCTCTCGCTCCCGCCCATCATCCCGGACTCAGCCTCCACCGCATAGACCTCGAGCCCGCACCGCTCGAAGATCCGGTCGTACGCGCCGGCGTTCAACTGGAAGCTGCGCTCGAGACCCTCCTCGTCGCGGTCGAAGCTGTACGAGTCTTTCATGATGAACTCGCGGCCGCGGATCAGCCCTCCGCGGGGCCGCGGCTCGTCGCGGTTTTTCGTCTGGAAGTGGTAGAGCAGCTGCGGAAGGTCACGGTAGGACCGGAGCTCGCGCGCGTGGAGGGTGATCGTCTCCTCGTGAGTCAGCGGAAGCACGTGCTGCCGGCCGTGCCGATCCTGCAGCTTGAAGAGCTCCGGGATGTCGTAGCGGCCCGTCGCCTGCCACAGCTCGGCCGGCGTGAGAACGGGCATCAGCAACTCCTGGGAGCCGATCGCGTCCATCTCCTCTCGGATGATCTGCTCGATCTTGCGGTGGATCCGCCAGCCGAGCGGCAGGAAGGTCCACAGCCCGGCACTGACCTGCCTGATGAACGCGACGCGCACGAGCAGCCGATGGCTGACAGCTTCCGCGTCGGAAGGATCGTCGCGCAGCGTTGGGAGGAAGAGCTCGGAGGCGCGGGCGATCGTCATCTAGTCCAGCGGGACCAGGGACGCTTCGGCCATGGCCAGCGCGGCCGGCTTGGCCATCTTCAGCCGCTTCGGCCGCGGCATGCCGTCTCCGATCCAGCGGTCGATCTCGAAGAACAGCTCGTCGACGAGGATGTCGGAGGAAACCTTCTTCAAGACCCGTCCGTGCGCGTAGATGAAGCCGACGTCCCGCCCTCCTGCGATCCCGAAGTCTGCGTCGCCCGCCTCCCCCGGTCCATTCACCGCACAACCCATGACGGCGACCTCGAACGCTTCCTCATAGTTGCTCAGCCGTTCCTCCACCACGACCGCGAGGTTCTCGACGCCGACGTTGTCCCTCCCGCAGGACGGGCAGGCGATCATCACGGGCCCCCGCTCGCGCAGGTGGAGCGCTTTGAGGATCTCCCAGGCCGTCTCGACCTCCTTGACGGGGTCGGCCGTCAGCGAGACCCGGATCGTGTCGCCGATCCCGTCGGCCAGCAGCGACCCGATGCCGACCGCGCTCTTGATCGAGCCGGTGAACGGAGTTCCAGCTTCCGTGACGCCGAGATGGAGCGGGTACGGGACACGGGCGGCGAGAATCCGGTAGGCGCGGATCATGGTCGGAACGTGCGTCGCCTTGACGGAGATCTTGAAGTCCCGGTAATCGAGGCTCTCGAGCAGCTCGACCTCCTCGATCGCCGCAGCAACGAGCGCCTCGGCCTGATCCTGCTGCGCGAGGCCCAGCAGGTGCTTGGGCAGAGAGCCCGAGTTCGCCCCGATGCGCATCGGGATCCCCGCGCGCTTCGCCGCCAGTACGACCTCGGCCACGCGCTCGGGCCCGCCGATGTTTCCGGGGTTGATCCGCACGGCTGCGACACCGGCGTCAATCGCGCGCAGCGCGAGACTCGCGTTGAAATGGATGTCGGCGATGACCGGGAGCGGCGACAGCCGGACGATGCGATGCAACGCGTCTGCGTCCTCGATCTTTGGCACCGCGACCCGGACGACCTCGCAGCCGGCCGACGCAAGCGCCGCAATCTGGGCCGTCGTCGCAGGGACGTCGCGCGTCGGCGTGAGCGTCATCGACTGGATGACGACCGGCGCGCCTCCACCGATCTGGACGTTGCCTACCTTGACGCTGCGCTCGGACCCCACGCCACCGAGTCTAGCCGCCTGCCCTGCCCCCAATGTCGTTCGAGAGGCCGATGAAGAAGAGCATCAGGACGAGCGCGATGCCGACCACCGAGACTCGCTCGTAGACCTCCCGGCGGACTGAACGGCCCCGAACTCCCTCGATGATCGAGAACGCGATGTGACCGCCGTCGAGCGGCAGCAGTGGTAGGAGGTTGAGAAGAGCAAGCGAGAGGCTGATCAGGCCGAGAACCCAGAGATACGTCTCGAACCCACGGTCGAGAGCATCCGACGACCCGCGAACGATGCCGATCGGGCTCGAGATCTCCTCCCGCCCCGAGCCCCGCACGAGCCGGCCGAGAACGCCGCCGATCTCCTTGGTCACCAAGCCGGTCAGTCGAACCGACTCGACGACAGCCGACGTCAACGGAACATCTTCGAACGCTGGGCGAAAGCCGATGCGGTAGACGCCGTCGGTGTCCTTGAACGCCTCGACCGGGCCGAGCACGACGTTGCGGCCGTCGCGCAGGACGGTGACACGGATCGGTCGTCCCTCCGACTCGGTGATCGTCTCGAACATCTCGGAAGGTCCGACCGGCGCGGCGTTGATCGCGAGGATCCGGTCGCCCGGCCGCAGCCCGATCTGCGCAGCCGGCGTCGGCTGACCGGCGCGGATCTCTTGCTCGACTTCCTGAACGGTCGTCGTCGCCCGACCTGGGCCGAGCACGAGGAGAAGCATGAACATGAGCATCGCGAACACCAGGTTCGTTCCCGGCCCCGCGCCGATGACGGCAACTTTCTTCCATGTGCGCTGGCGCCAGTAGGCATCGCGGCCCAGCGCGTCCGAGACGTCGGTCGCACCCCGTTCCACGCCCTTCCGCGCGGCCGGAGTGAGATCTGCGTCGGCCGCAGCGCGCTCGAGAGCTTTCAGAGCCCCAGCGGCTGCGTCGAAGTCACCCTCAGCGAGTAGGCGCTTGACGCGCTCGGCGGGGCCGACCAGTTGCGGCGCCTCCTGAATCGCCCGTCCGAAGTGCGCGTCCACCTCGCCCGGCGAGGGCCGGTGCATGCCGGGAATCTACACGTAGCCGCCGAGCGGGATCGCGCCGATCCCGTACTCGATCCCTTTACGGCTCACCTTCGCGATCGCGGGCGGAAAGCCGATGTAGAACTTCCGCGGCCGCATCCCGACGGCCCGCGCCGTGTAAAAGTGACCCGCCTCGTGCACGAGGACGAGAAACGCAAGGCCGAGGATTCCGATCAGGGAGTTCATGCGGGCACGAGGGCTTTCTCCGCGAGACGCCTGGCTTCCTGGTCAAGCGTAACCAGCTCGTCGACGTCGGCGACCGGCTCGCCTCCCGCCTCATCCAGCGTGCGTTCGACGACCTCCGGGATCCCGAGGAACGGCAGGCGGCCGTCGAGGAAGGCACCCACGGCCACCTCGTTCGCTGCATTGAACGCGCACGGATGGGTTCCGCCTTGCTCGCCCGCGCGTCGCGCCAGTCCGAGTAGCGGAAAGGCGTCGTCGTCCACCGGCTCGAATGCGAGCACGAGCCCGGAGCTGAAGTCGAGCTGCGGCGTGTTGGTAGCAGTCCGGTCGGGGTACGTCAGCGCGTAGGAGATCGGCACGCGCATATCGGGAAACCCGACATGGGCGAGCGCTGAACCGTCGCGGAAGCGCGCGAGCCCGTGGACGACCGAGGTCGGCTGAATCACCACTTCGATCTTTCCGTAGTCCAGGCCGAACAGGTAGTGGGCCTCGATGACCTCGAGACCCTTGTTGGCGAGGGTGGCCGAGTCGATTGTGATCTTCGGCCCCATGTTCCAGGTGGGGTGGGCAAGCGCATCCTCGATTGATACGTCGGAGAGCTCGGATCGGTTGCGGCCGCGGAACGGTCCGCCCGAAGCGGTCAGCACCACACCTGCGACGGTTTCCCCGGGCCGCCCCTCGAGGCACTGGTGGAGAGCCGAATGCTCGCTGTCGACGGGAAGCAGCCGGCCTCCTCCCCGCTTCCAGGCCTCGAGCGCGAGGTCTCCGGCGGCGACGAGGCTCTCCTTGTTCGCAAGTGCGAGGTCGATTCCCCGCTCCAGCGTCCAGAGCGTCGCCCGGACACCGGCGAAACCGACGACCGCATTGAGGACGACGTCGGGCTCGGCTCGTTCCAGGAGCTCGACCGGATCGCCGCCCACTTGCGTCAGCGGCGCGAGGCCATCCAGAGGCTGAGAGCCGGACGTCGCAGCGACGAGCTCGAGCTCCGAATGCCCATCGATCACCTCGCGTGCCTGGCGTCCGATCGAGCCGGTGGCCCCCAGGAGGGCGACGCGCTTCATCGTGGAAAGTCTACGGAGACACGATTGTTTCGGACACCGTCCGCGGACAGCGCATCACCCATTGCGTACGGGGTCTGACCCCGTCGAAGTGCCGGGGACTCCCGCCCCGAATGGCTCAGCCACGGGCTTCCCGGTGGGGTCAGACCCCGACACGAAAGGCGCGCGAGGGTGTCTCGCAGGTGTGCCGGCCTCACGTTGCCCCGAACGCCAGCAGGAGGTAGTACGCCGCCACGCCGGTGAAGAGGAACGCATCGAGCCGGTCGAGCATCCCTCCGTGGCCGAGCAGGAGCCTGCTGCTGTCCTTCACCTGTGCATCGCGCTTCAGCGCCGACTCGAAGAGATCTCCGATCGGGCCTGCGATGGCGATAGCCGCTCCGAGCGCCAGTGACTCGGGAACGGACAGGAACTCCTCGTCGTAGAACGCGAAGAACGGGACGACGACGGCTGCGATCGTGCCGGCAACGAAGCCCTCCCAGGTCTTCCCGGGAGAGGTCTGGGGCGCCATCTTGTGGCGACCGATCAAGCGGCCGGCGACGAAGGCGGCGGTGTCGGATGCGAACACCGCCAGAAGCACGGTGTAGGTCGCTAGGACACCGTGCTCGGGCAGCTCCCGGATCAGCACGAGGTGCGCCAGGCCGAGTCCGATCCAGGCTGCGCCGAGAACGGTCGCCGCCACTGAGACCGTCGTCGGCATAGCGCCAGCCGAGGCCTTGAAGAGAAAGACGAATACGAGCGTCGAGAAGAAGCCTGCGAGCGCCCACTCTGGCCCCCACGCTGCTCCGACGAGGGTTGCGAGCGTGCCCGCGTAGCCGGCGACGAGAACGGGCCGAAGCTCGCGGGTCATCGCGTAGAGCTCGTGGAGGGCGATCATGGCTGCGACGGCGGCGAGGCCGACCATCCACCAGCCGCCCGCCCAGACCAGCAGGAAGACCACCGGGAGCAGCACGACCGCAACGACGATGCGGGAGACGAGGGCCGTCATCGTGCTCCGAAGCGCCTCTGGCGCGCGGCGTACTCCGTCACGGCTGCGCGGAGGTCGCTCTCACCGAACTCGGGCCAGCGTCGATCGGTGAAGACGAGCTCGGAGTAGGCCAGCTGCCAGAGGAGGAAGTTGGAGATCCGAAGCTCACCCGAGGTTCGTACGAGCAGATCGGGGTCAGGCAGCTCCGGCGCGTACAGGTGCTTCGCGAGCACGTCCTCGTCGATCTCGTCAGGTTGCAGCCCCGCCTGGACGATCCGCCGTGCGGCGTCGGCGAGCTCCGCCCTTCCACCGTAGTCGAAGGCGATCCAGAGGTCGAGCCGGTCGCGGTGAGCGGTCTCGGCCTCGAGATCCTCCATGCGCTCGCGCAGGTCGTCCGAGACGCGATCGCGCCGGCCCAGGAACCGTGTGCGGACTCCCTGCTCTGCCAGGTCGGGAAGCTCCCGGTCGATCGTTTGGCCGAAGATCTCCATCAGGGCATCGACCTCCGCGGGAGGACGCAGCCAGTTCTCCGTGGAGAACGCATAGACGGTGAGCGATTCGATCCCGAGGTCGATCGCGGCCTCGACGGTGCGGCGGAGCGCCCGGGTGCCCTCCCGGTGCCCGTCGGCCACCGAGAGGCCCTGTGACGACGCCCAGCGGCCGTTTCCGTCCATGATGATCGCGACCGAGCGCGGCACGTCGGCCTGCAGGAGCTCGGGCTCCGACGGGTGCCGCAAGCGGGCGAGGAGCCCGCCGAGCCGACCCATCAAACTTCCGTGATCTCGGCTTCCTTGCGCTTCAGGAGCTCGTCGATCCGGCTGACGTGGTCGTCGGTCAGCTTCTGGACGCGCTCCTCCGCCCGGCGCTCCTCGTCGGCTCCCACGCTCGACTCTTCTTTCAGATGGTGGATCACATCGCGCCGGACGTTCCGCAGCGCGATTCGCCCGTCCTCGCCGATCTGGCGCGCGACCTTGACGAGCTCCTTTCGCCGCTCTTCCGTCAGCTGAGGGATCGGAAGGCGGATCACCTTGCCGTCATTGGCGGGGTTCAGGCCGAGGTTCGCGCTGCGGATCGCCTTTTCGATCGCGCCCATGAGCGACGGATCGAACGGCTGCGCCACGATCAGCGACGGCTCGGGGATCGACAGGGACGCGACCTGGTTGAGCGGTACGGTGGAGCCGTAGGC
>JBKJWJ010000220.1:0-3042 GCA_046716905.1 Gaiellaceae bacterium | reverse complement strand
TTCCCGACGAGGAGCCGAGCTGGTTCTTCCGGAACCTCGGCCTGTTCGTCCTCCCCTTCCTCGCCGGCTACTTCGCCCGCCGGCGCGAGCTCGACGCCCGCGGCTGGGCGCTCACCCTGGCGCCGTTCGCGCTCGGTGCGCTCGTGGTCAACCTCTACCCGTGGGACGCGGACTCGGCCACCGAGGCCCTCGTCGCCCTCCACCTGCCCGTCGCGCTCTGGTTCACGGTCGCCCTCCCGTACATGGGCGGCACCCTCCGGTCGCATGAACGGCGCATGGACTTCGTCCGCTTCCCCGGCGAATGGTTCATCTACTACGTGCTGATCGCACTCGGCGGCGGCGTTCTCGTGGGGCTCACCGCCGCCATCCTCGAGCCGGCGGGGATCGACGTCGACGCGATCGCCGAGTGGGTGTTGCCGTCAGGAGCGGCGGCCGCCGTCATCGTGGCCGCCTGGCTCGTCGAGTCGAAGCAACGTGTCGTGGAGAACATGGCGCCGGTCCTCACGATGCTCTTCACGCCGCTGTTCGCGATCATGCTGGCCGCCGCCGCGGTCACCTACGCCGTGACGGGGCTCGGTGAGGCGTTCGATCGCGACCTCGTCAGCGTCTTCGACGCCCTCCTGGTGGTCGTCCTCGGACTCGTCCTGTACGGGATGTCCGCGCGCGACCCGTCGGAGTCGCCGGGGTGGATGGACCGCATCCAGCTGGTCGCCGTCGCCAGCGCGCTCGTGCTCGACCTCCTCGTGCTCGGCTCGATGATCGCCCGGATCGGCGACCTCGGGTTCACGCCGAACCGAACGGCGGCGCTTGGCCTCAACCTCGTCCTCCTCGTGAACCTGGCCGGTGCCGCGTGGCTCTCCGCCCGATTCCTAACGGGACGCAGCACGCTCCACCGCCTGGAGCGCTGGCAGACCACCTATCTCCCCGCCTTCGCCCTGTGGGCCACCGCCGTCGTCGTCATCCTCCCGCCACTGTTCACGTTTAGCTGACGACGCCGGCCCCTCCCTAGCGATCGAGCGCGAGCCGGAGCGCGTCATCGAGGTCGAGCGCCGCGCCCTCGTCCCGGGCTTTCTGCCACGCCTGCTCGCCAAGGGCGGCGCGGGCGTCGTCGAGGTGAAGAGCGAACGGGCGCTCCACGGCCATGTCGTATCCGACGGATTCAGCGAATCCGCCCGCGGCCCCCGCGAGACGCGCCGCTCGGTCGGCGTCACCGCCCGCGGCTGCGATGTGGGCGAGGCCCCAGATCACATCGGAGCCGAGCCGCCGCGCCCCGAGCCTGCGCGCGGTCGCGGCCGCCTCCTCGAAACACGAGAATGCGCGCTCGGGATCGCCCTCGAGCAATTCGACCCAGCCCAAATTGGTCAGCGCGTAGCCGGTTCCGCGAGTGTCGTCGATGAGCCGGGCGAGTTCGAGCGCCTCGTCCAACCGGCGGCGAGCCTCGGCGGTGTTCCCGCTCTCCAGGGCGGACTCTGAGAGGTTTGACAGCCACAGCGCGCAGAGCGAGACGTCGCCGACCCCGCGGCAAAGGCGATATGCCTCCTCCGTCAGCTCGGTTAGTTTCTCGATCTCGCCGAACCGGGCCATCAGGACGCCGTGGTTTCCCGTCACGAGACCGAGGAACCAGCGATCGCCGGAGGCGCGGGCGACGGTGATCGCCTCCTCGCCCAGGCGGATCTGCTCGTCCCTCCCGAACGCGTCGGTGAACGAGAGCAGGCTGAGCGCGTTCGCCTCCAGGCGAGCCGAGCCGACGGCGCGCGCATCGGCGAGACTGCCCTCCAGCAGTTCTCGCCACTGCCCGATCTCACCCTGCTCCGAGGCGAGCAGCGCCGCTCCGGAGAGAGCCGACGCCCTGGCCTCCGTCGGTTCCGAGGGTGCTCGCTCGAGCGCAGCGGCCAGCAACTCACGGCCGTCAGGGAAGTGGCCGCTCATCCGCCAAAAGTGCCAAAGCGCGGCGACGAGCCGAAGGGCGGCAGACGGATCGCGCTCGAGCAGCCACTCGAAGGCGACGCGGAGATCGTCACGCTCGGACGCGAAGCGTTTAAGAGCCTCGACCTGGCCGGGGCCGCGCAGCTCACCGTTGTAAGACTCAGCGAGTGCGAGGTAGTAGCCGGCGTGACTGTCTCGCAGCTCGTCTGCAGCCGGGCTGGCGGAGAGTTGCTCCGAGGCGAACTCACGGACCGTCTCGAGCATCCACACCCGCTCGCCGCTCCTGCGAACCAGGCTCTTGTCGAGCAACGAGGTCAGCACGTCGAGGTCGGCTTCGCACACCGCCTCGACCGCGTCGATCGTCCCACCGCTTCTGAAGACCGCGAGCCGTGCGAACAGCTCCCGCTCGGGCCCGTCGAGTAGGTCGTGAGACCACGCGATCGTGGCGCGGAGCGTCTGCTGGCGCGGGTCGGCGTCGCGACCGCCCTTGAGCTTGTCGAGGCGACCGCCGAGTCGCGAGAGAATCTCGGCAGGTGCAAGAAGACCGGTTCGAGCAGCCGCGAGCTCGACCGCCAGCGGGAGGTTGTCGAGCCGGGCGCAAAGCTCGGCGACTGCGTCGGCATCACCGGCGTCGTGTCCAAGCGCGGCAGTCCGCGCCGAGAACAGCTCGGTTGCCTCGGTCGCCACGAGCGGCGCGACCGGATACACGTGCTCGCCGGCGAGCTGGAGCCGCTCCCTGCTCGTGAGGACGACCGCGGATCCGCCGGCATCCCGAAGCGTCGCGACCTTCGCTGCCGCACCGGGGAGGAGATGCTCGAGGTTGTCGAGCAGCAGGATCGATCTCCCGGCTCTGAGCACGTCGATCAGGCTCTCCTCGAGCTCCCGGCCGCGCTGCTCCGGGACGCCGAGCGCGAGCGCGACCGCGGACAGCACGAGGTCCGGATCACGCAGCGACGCGAGCGGTACCCACCACACACCGTCGGGGAAGGCTTCCGCTGCGCCGGCGACCGCCTGCAGCGCGAGGCGGGTCTTGCCGACGCCGCCAGGGCCTGTGAGGGTCAGCAGGCGAACCCCTCGGTCGAGGAGTGCCCCGAGCTCGTCCAGCTCGCGGCCACG
>JBKJWJ010000219.1:0-13134 GCA_046716905.1 Gaiellaceae bacterium | reverse complement strand
CGGCTACTGCGGTAGACGGACGACGAGGCGATCGCCGGCGAGCTCGACCTCGGCCCCCATCGCCTTCAGCACCTTGGCGCCGACGGCAGCGCCGAAGTCCTTGAGGTCTTCGCCGAGGACGATCGCGCCGACGCCGTCGGCCACCGGCCCGATCGAAACCTCCCTGCCAGCCACCGAGTAGGTCACATGCTTCAGGGCGCCGTGCCGTCGGATGCACTCGCCGAAGGCCCCGAGAGCCGTCGCGGCCCAGACAGGGTCGACCTGCACGGTCGCGCCGTCGCCGGTGACCACGGCTTCCTCGCCCAGAGGCAGGGCCGCCGCGTCGGCGAGCGAGCGGGTATCGGCTTCCCGAAGCAGAGGCTCGTAGCGCTCGGCCTCGACGCGAGCGGCTGCGCCGAGCAGGTCGAGCAGGTGGGTCATCTGGTCCGACGCCGCGCCGATCATCTCCACATAGCGGTCTGCGGGCGCCTCGAGCGCCTGGATCCGCTGGAGCGTGTGGGCGAACCCGGACGCGGTCGCGAGCGGCGTGCGCAGGTCGTGGCACGCGAGCGAGACGAGCTGGGCGAAGGTCGATTGTGGGGCCACTGCGTTCCGGGATTCGATGCGACCGCCATTATTCCGTCCAGATGAGCAATCTCCGCGACATCTTCCGCCTCGACCTGCAGGCCTCGCAGCCGGAGATCCGCCTGGGCCTATCGCGCGCGGGCGTCACGGGGATCTCGAAGGCGATCCGGATCCGACACGGCGATGCCGAGAAGCTGATCGCCGCCGACATCGAGTGCACGGTCGACCTCGACCCCGCCCAGAAGGGCGTCCACATGTCGCGCTTCCCCGAGCTCTTCGAAGAGGTGATCGAGCAGGTCGTCCGCGAGGAGGCATTCCTCGTCGAGGAGCTCGCCGCGCACATCGCCGGTGAGATCGTCAAGCGTCAGGGCGCCGGACGGGCGGAGGCCAGGATCTCTGCCCGCTATCCCGTGGAACGGAAGACGCCTGTCACGGGCCTCGCGACCCAGGCGATGCTCGGCCTGATCGGCATCGCGGCCGCATCGAAGAGTGGCGTCCGGCGGGTCGTCGGCGTCGAGGCGGCAGGCATCAACGCCTGCCCGTGCGCGCAGGGCCTCGTGCGCGAGAAGGCGAGCGAGCGCCTGCTGGAAGCCGGGTTCTCGGAGGGGGACGTCGAGCGGATCCTCGACCTCGTCCCGCTCGCGACGCACAACCAGCGCGGCCGCGGCACGCTGTTCGTGGGAACCCAGTCGCGCGTGAACGCCGAACAGCTCGGCGAGATCGTGGAGTCCTCCATGAGCGCGCCGGTCCTCGAGCTCCTCAAGCGCCCGGATGAGCTCTTCATCGTCGAGCACGCCCATCTTCAGCCACGCTTCGTCGAGGACTCGGTGCGCCTTGCGCTCCAGGGCGTCCTCGACGCGTACCCGGACCTCGCCGCCGGAGACTTCCTCTTTTCAAGGCAGGTCAACCTGGAGACGATCCACACGCACGACGTGGTCGCAGAGCGGTACGGAACCGTCGGCGAGCTCCGAAAGGAACTCCATGATGGCGTCCCTCCGCGGCGCCACACAGGGCTACGCGAGTGGCTCGCCGCGGAACCGGCTTAGCCGGTTCCGCTCACCAGCAAACGGACAGTCACCCAAGATCACGGCAGGCAACCGCGCCGCACCGCGCGAAAGCGCGGCCCGGCTTCCAGACCGTCGCTGAAAGTCGTGAGACTTTCAGCGAAGAGGAATCTGGTAGCCGTTGACCCAGTCGTTCACGGTCGACCAGTCGAGGTTCGCGAAGAACGCGTCGATGTAAGACGCGCGGTCGGTCTGGTAGTCGAGGAAGTACGCGTGCTCGTAGACGTCGAGGGCGACGAGTGGTGTCGCGTTCCAGATCGGATACGTGTTCTGCGTGTCGCCGATGTAGTTGAAGAGCTTGCCCTCGTCCCAGTCGTAGGCCGTCCACGCCCAGCCGCGGGCAGCCATTCCGGTTGCCTTGAGATCGGCCCGCCACGCCGAGACCGATCCGAAGTCACGGTCGACGAGCTGCCCGAAGGCGCCGCCGGGGTCTCCACCGTCACCGCCGAGGTGCTCGAAGTAGACCTCGTGGTTCTTGATTCCGCCGATCGCGAAGCTCAGGTCGACCTTGAGGGCGCGGAGCTCCGAGTAGACCTGGTTCGGCGCCGAGGTGTCGACGTCGGCGAGCTTGCCGAGGATCTCGTTCCGCTTCGCGACATAGCCCTGATAGAGCTTGTAGTGCGCCTCAACGGCCTCGCGTGAGATACCGTCGAGCTCCTGCAGGCGCGGCTTCAGCTCGCGCGCAGAGATCTCCTCGTGGTTGAACACAAGCGTCGCCAAGTCGGTCTCCTTCTAGAGGTCGTCGGGCCGGCGGCAGCATACCGCCGGCCCTTGGACACTTACCTCTTGGTGACGACGATCGTCCGGCTGTGGCTCCAGATGTAGCCAGTGCCGGCCTGGTTGGTCGTCAGGAAGACACGCAGGACGTGCCGGCCGCGCGGCAGGTCCATCAGGAACCGCCGAGCACCGGAACTCCCGAGCACGACCTTCTTGCGGTTGACCCACTGGCCGAGGCTCGACTTCCGCTGGACGTACACGTATCGACCCGAAAACGACCGCCCAGCCTTGACCGAGGTGACGAACCACGGTGCCCGGCGAATGAGCGTGACGCGCGGACGTACGCCGACCGCGACAATCGCGCTCGACCGGTTGCCCCATCGGGCGTAGTAGTTGGTCAGGACCTGCGGGACCGTCGACCAGTCGTACGTACCACTGGTCGCCGTCTTGAGGTCGACGACCTTTGCGTACGACGTCTGACCGAAGGGCTGCGCCCAGATCGAGACGTCCTGGTTGGCGGCTCCCGACGAGATGGTCCCGGTGAGCCGGAGACCAGCCCCGAAGAACACGGCTGGTGTCGATGCCGCAATCGCTACGGACGGCGGCGGGCCCTGGACGACGATCGTGCCCCGCTCGGCGGGTTCGAGGGCGTCCTTGTAGCGAAACGTCCCTGCGGTGTTGAACACCCGCTGGTACGTCTGCTTCGGCTTGAGGATGGGCGATGCGAAGTGCCCGTTGTCGGCGACGACCTGGTGGTCAACCGTGTCGTCGTTTCGCCAACGGATCGTGTCGCCCGTCTGGATGGTGCGCGAAGCCGGGCTGAAGCCGGCCGGTTTGATCGAGACGACCATCGTCACTGCCGCGAGCGCAACCGATGCCACGGCGATGGCGAGGAACGAGACGACCAGCAGTAGTGCTTTTCTCATGTGCTGAGATCCCCCCTTCATGGAGCGCGACTGCACCCCAACCGACGCCCTATGCCGCGGAAAGTTGCCCTTCCAAATCAACTCCTTACAGTTATCCCCGACATGAACGCTCTTGTAACCGGCGGCACCGGGCGGGTCGGATCCGTGATCTCCGCGCGGCTCGAAGTCGAGGGGTGGAACGTCTTCTCTGCCGGCCGGGTGCACGGCGACATCGCCGAGGTCGAGAGCGCGCGCGCAATCGTGCAGACCGCCGCAGAGGAGCTGGGTGGGCTCGACCTGCTCGTCCACGCAGCCTCGGAAGGCTTCCGTCCCAAGCCGGTCGAGGAGATCACCGAGGACGATTGGGACTCGGCCTTCGGTGCCACCGCGAAGGGCGGCTTCTTCGTGACACAGGCCGCCGCGCCGCTGCTGCGCGAGTCGCGCGGGGTCGTGATCATGATCGAGGACGTCATGGGCCTCGAGCCCTGGCCCTCCTTCGCCCCCCACAGCGCAGCGAAGGCGGCGCTCTCGATGCTGACGAAGGTCTTCGCGCGGGCGCTCGCGCCGGAGGTTCGCGTCTGCGGAATCGCCCCCGGACCGGTCGCGGTGGAGCCGGAACAGGTCGAGCGCCGCGCCGCCGAATCCCTCCTCGGGACGATCGGGACGCCGGAGGACGTCGCGGAGGCAGTGCTCTACCTGGCCGGTGCGAAATTCGTGACGGGCTCGACGCTCGTGATGGACGGCGGACGTCTTCTCAAGAGCTCGTCCCAATCCGCGCGCGGCGCCAAACCGTAGAACAGGCGATGTCCACTTCCGCTGCGGCGCTCGCACCCCGCTTGCCGCATGCACCGGCAAGCGCCACCATGTTCGTCGTGTCCCACTCTGACATGAGCGACGGCGAGCTCATCCGCATGGTCGGCTCGGGCGACCGGAGCGCCTTCGACGCCCTGTACCGGCGTTATTCGCGTCCGGTCTTCGGACTGGCCCTGCGACGCCTCGGCGATCGTGGGCGGGCGGAGGACGCGGTGCAGGAGACCTTCGCCTCGGTCTGGCGGGCTGCGGGCAGCTACAAGCCGGAGCGCGGCCCCGGGGCGCCGTGGCTCTATGCAGTCGCCCGAAACGCGATCGTCGACAACGGCCGCGCGAAGCGTGAGCCACCCGTCGACGCGCCCGACGAGGCGTCTGCCGAGGACGGGCCCGCCGACCGCGCCGAGTCCGGCTGGATCGCCTGGCGCGTTCATCGAGCCCTGGTCGAGCTTCCGGAGAGCGAACGCCGGGTGATCGAGCTCGCCTACTGGGGCGGCCGTTCTCAGAGCGAGATCGCCGACCACCTGGAGATCCCCCTCGGCACCGTCAAGACGCGGACGCGTTCGGGGCTCGCCCGGCTCGCCGCCGTGCTGGAGGACGTCCTGTGACGAGGCCACCCGACTTCGACGACCTCATGGAAGGGATCGAGAGCGAGGAGGAGCGGACCCGGCTCCTCCGGGTGCACGAGCTGCTCGTGGCAAGTGGGCCGCCGGCCGAGCTCTCCCCCGCCCTCGCGACCCCGCCCGGCGCACCTCCGGGCGAGGAGGAGCCGGACACCGCTTGGCTCCCGCCCCGACGGTTGGGCGCTGCGCTGCTCGTCGGCGCAGCTCTGGCCGGAGCGGCCTTCGGTGTCGGCTACATCGCCGGCAACGGCTCCGACGATTCGCCGACGGCCGCGGCACCGGCGCAGCCCACCCGGGTCGTCTCTCTACGACCGTCGGATCAGAACAACACGTCCGGGGCGAGCATCCGCCTCGGGCGCAGAGGCGCCGACGGCAACTGGCCGATGACGCTCACCGTCCGTGGCCTCGATCATCTCTCCCGCGGCAACTACTACTCGCTCGTCCTGACGAAAAAAGGCAAGCCGGTGGTCACCTGCGGGACGTTCAACGTCTCGCCGGCCGGAGCCACCACGGTCGAGCTGACCGCCGCCTACGACCTCGAGGGCTTCGACGCCTGGGCAATCACGCGCTACGACAAGTCGACCCACGCCGACACCGTCGTCATGACGGAGACCTAGGAGGGCCAAACCCTCCTAGGGCGCAGTGCGGTTGTTCGCGACGAACGCCGCGTAGGTCACGGGCATGCGCTCGGCGAGGAACTGTTCGCACGCCTCCGCGTAGCGACGGATCTCGCGCTGCGCAGTCTCGGAGTTGCGCAATGAGAGGAAGTTCATGAGCGCCCGAGCATTGATCGTCCAGTAGAACTCTGTGTAGGCGCCGACGGGGAGCACCGCCCGGGCGAGCTCGCGCGCGACGCCCTGCTCGACGAGCCGCTCATACGCCGAGTACGCAGTTTCGTAGACCGACCGCATCTCCTTACGCGTCGACTCGGCGAGCTCGGACTCGACCGGCTCGAAGGAGTAGGCCCCAGGCTTGCCGACCTGGCCACGGACGTCCTCCGGCTCGGGGACATAGAAGTCGTCCGACGCCTTCGCGTAGCGCATGGAGAACTCGTTGAACGAGCCGATCCGGTGCCTGAACCATTCACGCGCGACGAAGATCGGCGTGCGGATGTGAAACCGGAACGAGTTGTGCTCGAACGGCGTGCCGTGCCTATGACGCATCAAGAAGCGGATGAGGCCTGCATCCGAGTCGTCCATCTCGCCCTTGTGGTTCGCGAAGCTGACCCGGGCGCCGTTCACGACCGAGAGGTCGTCGGCCATTGCTGCGTCAAGGCGGACGAAGCCGTGGTCGAGGACGGGGATCGACCCCTGCGCTATCACTTCCGGTGTGACGGCCACACCATTGAGTCTAGAGGGGCCATATGTCGGCACCTCGGGCTGGTCGTATCCGTCCTGGAAGCCCGGTTTCTACCCGGCTGATGCCAAGCCGGCGGACTTCCTCCGCCACTACGCGACCCGCTTCCCGACCGTCGAGCTGAACACGACTGGATACCGGCTCCCCGCGGAGGAGCAATTCGAGCGCTGGGCGGCGCAGACTCCGCCCGGCTTTCTCTTCAGCCCGAAGCTGAACTCCTACAAGACGACAGACGCCGGCACCTTCGAGGAGCGTGTCCGCCGCCTCGGCGACAGGCTCGGGCCGATCCGGGTCGTTGTCGGCTACGCTCGGGACGAGGGGCTGCTCCAGCTCATGCTCGGGTCGCTCGACCCATCGCTCAGGCTGGCGTTCGACTTCCGCCACGAATCCTGGGCCGGCATCGAGAGCAACCTTCCGGAGAACGCCGTGCGCGTGAACGACCTCGACGCCGAGGCGCCCTTCCGGTACATCCGGTTTCGAGACCCTCCGTACGACGAGGCCGCCCTTGCGGAGTGGGCGGAGCGGCTGCGATCGCTCCGGGAAACCGGTACCGAGCTGTTCTGCTTCTTCAGGCACGAGGACGAGCCGACTGCGCCTGCGTACGCGGAGCGGCTGCGGAGCCTCCTCGCCTAGTCCCTCGAACGGGGGATCGCCGTAGTCCGACCCCTCGACCAAGCTGAGAAGGCGGTGAAGGTCGTCCTCTTCTGCGGTGGACTCGGCTTGCGGCTGCGTGGAGTCACAGGCGTGGTCCCGAAGCCGATGGTCCCCGTCGGAGGGCGCCCGCTCCTCTGGCACATCATGAAGTACTACGCCCACTTCGGGCACCGCGACTTCCTGCTCTGCGTCGGCCATCAGGCCGAGGTCATCAAACGGTATTTCCAGGACGAGGCGCTCGCGCCGGAAGGCTGGCGGGTGACCTTCGTGGACACGCCGATCGACGCCAGCATCGGAGCGCGCTTCCACGCCACCCGCGACCTGCTCGGCGACGAGCTCTTCCTGGCGAACTACGGGGACACCGTGACCGACGCCGTGCTTCCGGATTTGATTCGCGCGCACCGCGAGAGCGGGAAGATCGCGAGCCTGCTCTCGGTGCAGCCGAACTACACCTTCAACGTCGTGACGACGGACGGCTCCCGCGTGGTCTCGCACTTCCACGACATCGCCGAAAGCGGGCTCCGGATCAACGGCGGCTACTTCGTCCTCAACCGCGAGGTGTTCGACTACATCGCCGAAGGCGAGGATCTCCCCGAGATGTTCTGCAACCTGATCGCGGACGAGCAGCTCGTCGCTTACGCTTACGACGGATTCTGGGCACCCATGGACACGCTGAAGGACAAGGAACGGCTCGAGGCGCTGGTCTCGAACGGCGGCAGCGTGTGGCAGGTGTGGGAGAACCCCGCCGTCGCTACCGGCTGAGCGGGCCGTGCTGAGGCTCGACCTCGGCGGCGACGCCCCGCTTCGCGTGCTCGCGATCGGCTCGCACGCCGACGACATCGAGATCGGTTGCGGCGGCACGATCCTCCGGCTGGCCCGGGACCGCCCGCTCGACGTCCACTGGGTCGTGCTCAGCGCGAGCGACGAGCGCGCGCGGGAGGCCAAGGCGAGCGCCGCCGCGTTTCTCGACGCGGCCTCTGAGTCGAAGGTCGACGTCGAGAGCTTTCGCGACGCGTTCTTCCGTTATGGCGGCGAGGTCAAGGAGTACTTCGAGAGCTTGAAGGAATCTGTCGCGCCCGACCTGATCCTCACCCACCACGGCTCCGATCTCCACCAGGATCACAGCCTCGTCGCGGAGTTGACGTGGAACACGTTTCGCGACCACCTGATCCTCGAGTACGAGATTCCGAAGTACGACGGCGACCTCGGCTCGCCCAATGTCTTCGTTCAACTCGACCAGGACACGGCCGGGCACAAGGTCGAGCTGCTGCTTGCCGGATTTCCGTCACAGCGAGACCGCTCCTGGTTCACGGAGGACCTCTTTATGGCCCTCATGCGCCTACGCGGGATGGAGGCGGCGTCGACGAGCGGCCTCGCCGAGGGTTTCTACGCGCGGAAGCTCGTCCTCTAGCCCGTTTGGACTGTCGCCGGCGGGGTAGGTGTCGCCCTACTCGCGACAGAGGAGGACGAACATGGCAGAGCTCACCAATCTCGAGTCGAAGATCGGCGAGGTCATCGGCCTGGCGCAGGCGGCGCAGGGTGCGACCGACAAGATCTCCGGCCTGTTGGAGGACGACGAGCTGAAGAAGGCGCTCGATCGGATGAAGCAGGAGGCCGTGGAGACCGAGGAGCGGACGACGCAGGTCGCCGAAGGCCTCGACGGAAAGAAGACGGCGATCCTCGAGAAGGCTCGCGAGACCAAGCAGGAGGCGACCGAGATGATGTCGACCTACCTGGGCGACGACGCGGACGGCCTCGACGGGCTCGAGTTCCTGACGATGGCCGAGGCCGGCGAGGTCGGCCACTGGCAGATCCTCGGAACGATGAACCAGAAGGCCGCCAACTCGGAGCTTCAGCAGGTCGTCGACTGGGCGACGCCGATCCAGCAGCGCCACTTCGACCAGACGCTCAAGGGCTCGCTGAAGCTTGCGGCCGAGGAAGATCCGAACGAACCCGCCTAGGGCTTACTGGCTCTGACGACGAGGCGGGTCTCTCGCGAGAGGGGCCCGCCCTCGAGGTCGCCGAAGCAATCGATCTCGACGAAACCGGCCTCCGCGAGGAGCTTGGCGAGCTCCGTCGCGGTGTAGATGCGGAGGCGGAACGTCAGGCCGCGTCGCTCACCGACCGCGAGCAGCGTGTGGTCGGTCTCGATCTCGCCTGCAACCGGGTCGAACTTGCGCTCCTCGAGCAGCACTGCGTCGTCCTGGAGCGGATCCCAGCTTCGCTCCTGGAAGATCGTCACGAGCCGGTCGCGGTGGAGGGTCTCGATGACGAGCGGTGACTCCGGGCGCAGAACACGGAAGAACTCGCCGAACGCCTTCCTGTCGCCCTCTTCCCCGCGGTAGCCGATCGAGGTGAAGAGGCAGAGTGCCGCGTCGAAGACCTCGTCCTCGAACGGGAGTTCGCGGAAATCCGCCTGCACCCATCTCGGCCACTCGACCTCGCCGGCGACGCGACGCGCCTCAGCCAGCTGGACGTCGGAGCGGTCGACGCCGGTGACATGGAAGCCGAGCTTCGCGAGCGGCAGGGCGTGGCGGCCGAATCCGGTCGGAGCGTCGAGGATCTGCGCGGGCGGCTCTACGGCGGCAAGTCGGACCGCCGCCTCCGCCTCCGCCTTCGAGTCCCGCTCGCCGAGATCGGCGGCGTACGTGGTGAGATAGATCTCGTCGAACATCTCGTCCCAGGTCTCGTCGGACGTGAGGTCCGCCATCAGCTCACCTTCTTCAGGAGGCCGAGCGCCTGTTGGTTCCACGGGACACGGTGAGTGACGCCGGCGGCGCGGCCGACCTCCTCCAGATGGGCGAGGTACCAGTCGTAGGTCTCGATCAGCGTCTGCGCGTTCGAGAGGCGGGGCTTCCAGCCGAGGATTCGTTCCGCCCTGGACACGTCCACGAACGAGTCGCGGTGGGCGGTCTTGTAGTGCCACTCGACGAGTGGAGAGACGCGCGCGAGCTCGAGTGCCCTCAGTGCGACCTCTGCGGGGCGAATCGGAATCGGGGTCAGGCGACTGCTCGAACCTGCGTGGTCGATCAGCTCCTGGAGGTCGGATCGCACGGTGCCGAACTCCTTCGCACCGACGTTGAGCGTCTCGCCGGCGGCGACCCGCTTGCTGGCGGCGAGCGTGATCGCCTCGACGAGATCCTCGACCGCGAGAAGCTGGTACCGGTTGGATCCGTCGCCGAGGGTGTAGATCCGCCGGCCCTCGCGGATCCAGTCGAAGAGGATCTCGAAGACGCCGAGCCGCTCCGGGCCGATGAACGTCTTCGGGCGGACGATGACGCACTCGAGGCCGCGCCGCATGAACGCGCGGCAGACGTCTTCGGCCTCGATCTTCGACTCGCCGTAGTGGCCGACCCCAACCAGCGGGTCGTCCTCTTCGATCGGGTGCTTGTCGGGCACACCGTAGACCGCCGTGGAGGAGACGAGGATCACGCGCTTGACGCCGGCCTCGGCTGCTGCAGAGAGAAGTGTCAGCGTCCCGTCGACGTTCACCGAGCGGATCTCGTCGCGGCCTCGAATCGGCAAGGCCGCGGCTGCATGGACGAGGATCCGGGCACCGTCGACGAGCTCGCGCGCGTCCGTCGCGTCGCGGATGTCACCGCGAAGCTCCCTCACCGACCCCTCCAGCTCCGGGTCGTCCAGGCCCACGACGTCGAGCGACCGCACGTGGTGCCCCTCGGCGATCAGCCGACGCGCGAGGTGCAAGCCGAGGAAGCCGGCGCCGCCCGAGATGGCCCAGACCATGGGCCGAGACTATTCGTACTGGAGGGCGCGGAGCACGTTCAGCCGGGCGGCCCTGCGCGCAGGCAGGAGGGCGGCCACGATGCCGACCACGATCGCGACGACGGCGAACAGGATCAGCTGACCGGTCGGGATCTTGAAGCCGACCTCGTACTGGCTCAGGGCGCGCACGAGGAGCGCCGCGAGGAAGACGCCGAGCGGGAGCCCGAGCGCCGCGCCGATGAGCGCAGTGATGACGCTCTCCTGCCGGATCATTCGGCGCACCTGCAGGCGCGTCATCCCGACGGCGCGAAGCATCCCCAGCTCGCGCGTCCGCTCGAAGACCGAGAGCACGAGCGTGTTGATGATCCCGAAGACGCTGACGATCACGGAGAGCGCGAGGAGGACGTAGAGCATGCTCAGGAACTGCTGGAACTCCTTGTCCTCCTTGTCGATCCACTCCTGGCGCGTCTGGACCCGCGCATCGGGATACGCCGCAACTGCGGCCTCAACGCTCGCTTTGGCCTCCGACGGCTCGCCCCGAACCTCCACGAACGTGAACTGGTTCTGGTTCTGCTCGAAGAGCTTCTCGTACTCCGCGATCGGGATGCTCGCCGAGCCCAGCAGGGGGTAGAAGGGCGACGGGTCGTAGATTCCCTTGACGACGAACTCCGCCTCTTTGCCGCCCGGTGCCTCCACTTCGAACCGGTCGCCGATCTGGAGCTTCTTGTCGTCGGCGAAGGTCTCGGCGAGAACGGCGCCGTCGCTTCCCATCGCGGCGAGGGCAGCGTCCGAGGAGCCGTCCGTCCAGTCGAAGTTGTAGCCCGACGCGATCCGGTCCGGGTCGATGCCGGTGATGTCCTTTCCGGACCCGGCCAGCTTGGCAACTTCCTCACGCACGTCGGTGACCGTCTCGGCCACGGAGGCCTCGCGAGCCGCGTCGCCCGCGCCCGCGGCGAACGGGGAGTAACCGTCCTCAGACGTGATGATCAGGTCGGCGGCGATCTGATCCTCGATCGCCTTTCGGTTCGAGTCCCTCATGCCGGCGGCGAGGACCGCCACGAACGTGACGAGCGCGATGCCTATCATCAACGACGCGGCGGTCGCGGCCGTGCGGCCAGGGTTCCGGCGCGAGTTCTCGTTCGAGAGCTTGTCCGTCGTCGAGTCGGGCCGCACTGACGGCTGTTCCGCCGCGCTGCCTCGGTGGACAGCACGCAGCACGAGCATCACGACGATCCAAACGACCATGACGACCTCGTAGACCGCAAGCACGGCTCCGAGAATCACCGCCAGTGCCGAGCCGGCCACGAGTGAGAGGGCGTAGATGAGCGCCGCGATGATCCCGGGGCCGACGACGAGCGCCAGGAGCGTCCCTCCGACGACTGAGAGGACGCGTCGTCCGGTCGGCAGCGCTTCCTCGAAGAGCCCGCGCTTGACGAGCCACTTCCCGTAGGTGATCGGGTAGACCATCACGCTCAGGGCGTAGACCACCCACTTCGCCACCGGGCTCACGAGGATTGCGAGGCGCGGCACCGCCTTGGGTGAGAAGAGCGCAACACCGAAGAAGAGGAAGAGCACGCCGGCAGCGATCGAGAGCAGGCGCTCGGCGATGCCGAGGTCGTCGGCGAACAGCGAGTAGCCGAGCAGGAGGACCGAGAGAGCGACCAGGACGGCGGCGATGTACGGCCCGTAGCGCGCGAACCGCCCGCTGGGCGGCACTGCGCCTTCACGAACGGCCGAAATGGGCGAGATCCGGGTCGCGCGAAGCGCCGGGGCGAGACCCGCGATGAGCGTGACCACGATCCCGACGAGCAGCGAGACGATCACCGTCCGGAGCGAGAACACGAGCCCGGTCGTCGGCAATTCGAGATCGAGTGCCTTGAAGAGGGCGTTGAGGCCCATGGCGAGCGCAAGGCCCAGGAAGAGGCCGATCACCGACGCGATCGCGCCGATCGCCAGGGCCTCCAGCAGGACGGACGTGAGGACCTGGCGCCGGGAGGCGCCGAGCGTCCGCAGTGTGGCGAGCTCGCGCGTCCGCTGCGCCACGGTGATCGAGAGCGTGTTGAAGATGACGAACGCGCCGACGAACAGCGCGATTGCCCCGAAGGTGAGCAGGAAGTAGCGGATGAACGCGACGAAGACGGCGACTTCGCCGCTGTCCTCGTCAGCCTGCTCGACGCCGGTTCGCACCTCGACGGTGGCCGGAAGCTTGCGGTCGAGATCGGCAACCAGCTCCTGCGGCGAAACGCCTGGCTTCGCGGCGGCGGAGATCGCATCGAGCTTTCCCTGCCGATTCAGCAGTTGCTGTGCAGTCGCGAGGTCGAAGACCGCGAACGTCGCGCCACCGAGCGACTCCACTCCCGGGTACTGAGCGATTCCCACGAGCTCGAAGCCCTGGACCGGGGCGAGCGTTGCAATCTTGACGCTGTCACCAACTTCGTAGTCCTCGTCCTTCGCGGTACCGGAGTCGATCACGACCTCGTTCGGGCCTGACGCCCAGCGCCCGTCCTTCAGCTCGAGCGGATTGAACCGCGGCAGGCTTGGATCGATCCCGAAGCCGAACGTCGGCGCGTTCTTGACGATCGGCTCACCTTTTCGGTCGAGCACCTTGACGGCGGTCTCCTCGAAGACGCTTCCCGTCGCCGCTTCCACGTTCGGGACGGAGCGCACCTCCTCGAGGATCGCCTCGGGGATCGGCGGCGCCGTGGCGCTCTCGCCTTCGAA
>JBKJWJ010000218.1:0-3381 GCA_046716905.1 Gaiellaceae bacterium | reverse complement strand
CCTCCAGATAGCGCCGCGCTCGATGGTGATCGAGGGAACCGTGTCGGACTGGGAGTCCTGGACCGGAATGGAGTTTCCCGAGTCCGGCCGGTACGTGGTTCCGGGCGCACTGGATCTCGTCGAGATCGATGTCGCCGCGGACCACGGCCGCTACGTCGAGCCGAATGTGTGGGTCCGGCACTCCTAGACGCGCAGGAAGCGGCGAAGCGTGAGCCCGGAGCCGGCGGCGCCGAGCAAGAGCCCAAGGCCCAGCAGGATCAGCGCGTTCAGGCCGAAGCCGAGCGCACGCACGTCCGGGTCGCTCGTCAGCTTCGGGAGCAGCGACGGGAGCGCCGCTTCCTTACTGACGAAGAGGAGGATGACGGCGAGCAGCGAGCCGACGAGGCCGCAGATCAGTCCCTCGAGCATGAATGGCCCGCGCACGAACCAGTTGGTGGCGCCCACGAGCTTCATCACCTCGATCTCACGACGGCGCGCGAAGATGGAGAGCCGGATCGTGTTCGCGATCAGGATCGCAGCCGCCGAGAGGAGCACGAGCACGGCGATCCCGAAGATCGCGTTGATGATGTTCGCCACGCGGAGGATCCGCTTCGCCTTCTCCTGGCCGTAGGTCACGTTGTGGACGCCGACCGGGTAGGGGCTCGTCTTGGTTCCTGCACCGATGCGGGCAGCGATCGTCTCGACGTTTTCGGCCTTGGCCGGGTAGACCGTCCAGGCGTGCCCGAGCGGGTTGTACGGAAGCTTCGTGCCGAAGAGGTCCGGCCGGTCCTTCTGGATCTCCTTCAGGCCCTCCGCCGCAGAGACGAACTCGAACGTGCGGACCTGCGGATCCCGGTCGAGCATGGCGCGCACAGAGTCGACCTGATTCGGCGTCGCGTCTCGATCGTGGAAGACCTTGACTACGAGACCTGCCTTCACGTCGTCGCTCCACGAGCGCGCGTACGTCGAGAAGGCGATCACGAGCCCGAGCAGGAACATTCCGATCAGGACGGTCATCGTTGCCGCCACCGTCGTCGAGATGTTCGCCCCGATGGAACGGACCGCTTCTCCGAGCATCATCCGGAACCTCATTCGGAGGTGTACCCCCCACGCCGCTCGTCACGCGCGATCCGACCGTCTTCCAGCGCGATCACGCGGCGCCGCATCTTGTCGACCATCTCGCGGTCGTGCGTCGCCATCAGGATCGTCGTCCCAGAGCGGTTGATGCGGTAGAGGAGCTGCATGATCCCGACCGACGTGTCCGGGTCGAGATTTCCGGTCGGCTCGTCGCAGACGAGGAGCGGCGGATGGTTGACGAACGCACGCGCGATCGAGACGCGCTGCTGCTCGCCGCCCGAGAGCTCGTCGGGAAAGGAGTCCGACTTGTGGCTCAGGCCTACGAGGCCCAGCACCTCTGGAACCTTGCGCCGGATCGACGTACGGCTCTCACCCTGCACCTTGAGTGCATAGGCGACGTTCTCCGCCGTCGTCCGGTCGGAGAGAAGCTTGAAGTCCTGGAAGACACAGCCGATGTTCCGGCGCAGCTGCGGAACCTTCGAGCGGCGCAGCCGGCCGAGGTCACGCCCGCCGACGATGATCCGTCCCGTCGTCGGCTCGATCTCCTTCAGCAACAGCCGGATCAGCGTCGACTTCCCCGACCCGGACGGGCCGACCAGGAAGACGAACTCGCCCTTCTCGATCACGAACGCCGCGCGCTCGAGGGCGACCACGTTCGGCTCGTACGTCTTCCGGACGTTCTCGAACACGATCATCGCCCCCGCGGCTGCGGCGGCAGACGGAGTCTGGGGCGCCTCTGGCTCCGCCAGGGCAGTCGGCGAGTCTGTCACGAGAGTGTTTTCCTGCACGGCGGTCATCGCTCTAACGCGCGTTCGCGGCGCGCCGTTCATGGTCTGGACGACGATCGAGTGTAGCGAAAGGCCCTGCTAGACGACCTTTCCCGCAGCTTTGGCAAGCAGGTAGGCCTGGATGAACGGATCGAGGTCGCCGTCGAGCACGGCGTCCGTGTTTCCCGTCTCGTGGTCGGTTCGATGGTCTTTGACCATCTGGTACGGGTGCAGCACATAGCTGCGGATCTGGCTCCCAAAGCCGGTGTTCTGCGCCGCTCCTCGCTCCCTCGCCATTTCCGCCTCGCGCTCTTCCTCCGCGAGCTCGACGAGCCGGGAGCGTAGGAGCCGCATCGCCGTCTGCTTGTTCGAGGTCTGTGAGCGCTCGTTCTGGCACTGGACGACGATTCCCGACGGAAGGTGCGTGATCCGGACGGCCGAGTCGGTCTTGTTCACGTGCTGCCCGCCGGCCCCGCTTGCGCGGTAGGTGTCGATGCGGAGGTCGCCCTCGTCGATCTCGATCTCGCCCTCGTCGCCCAGGAGCGGCGCCACGATCACCTGCGCAAACGAGGTCTGGCGCCTGTGCGCCGAGTCGAACGGCGACAGGCGGACGAGCCGGTGGACACCTCGTTCGGCCTTGAGGGTCCCGTAGGCGTTCTCGCCGCTGACGGTGATCGCCGCCGATTTCAGGCCCGCCTCCTCGCCCGGGCTCGCCTCGACCATCTCGGCCTTGAAGCCTCGGCGCTCGGCCCAGCGCAGGAACATCCGAACGACCATCTCCGTCCAGTCCTGCGCGTCCGTTCCACCCTCACCGGCGTGGATCGTGACGAGCGCGTCGCCGACATCGTACTCGCCGGCGAAGAGCGCGTCCTCGCGGAGCCGGTCGAGCTCCGTCTCGATCGGGCGAAGGTGCTGCTCGAGCTCACCCGCAAGGTCGCCGTCGAGCGACAGGAGCTCCTGAGCATCGTCGAAGTCACGGACGAGCCGCTCGTAGCGCTCGAGGCGCTTCGTCAGCCGGGCGTGCTCGGAGGAGACATCCGCGGCGCCACGCTGGTCGTCCCAGAAGCCCGGCTCGCCCATGAGCTGTTCGAGCTCGGAGAGTCGGGGTGCGATCGAATCGGGGTCAAAGGTAATCACGGACCCAGGCCAACTGGGTCCCGATCTCCTGCAGGCGTGCGTTGAGGTCGCCTGTGTCCATCCGGCAGGATGCTACTCGTGGGGCGGTCGGAAGCGCAGCAACGGCAGTTCGTCATGGTCGGGCGTCCGAGCGCCTTCGCCGTGTCGTTCGTCGGTTTCGGCGTCGCGGCACTCTTTTCCGAATCAGAGACGCTGGAGCGGTTCCTGGTCGTCCTCGCGGTCGCGCTGCTCCTGACCCAGATACCAGCATGGATCGCGGTCGCGCGGGGGATGCCGGTTGATCGGGTGGCCCGATATGTGCTCCTCGCGGACATCCCGATGGTCGCGGCGCTGACGGCGGCGCTCGACACCGAGAACCTGCTCGTGGTCGCGTTCTTCCCGCCCATCGCGTTCTCAGCGCTGATGTTCGGATCGCTGTTCA
>JBKJWJ010000217.1:0-2839 GCA_046716905.1 Gaiellaceae bacterium | reverse complement strand
CTGCCCCGGAACGCGCAGGTGGCCGAGCAGTTCGATCTGCTCGCTGACCTGCTCGAGCTCGAAGGGGAGGAGCAGTTCCGAGTCCTCGCGTACCGTCGGGCGGCCGACCAGATCCGCTCGGCGGCCGGCCCGATCGCGGAGCTCGCGGTCGCCGGGGAGGCGAAAAAGCTCCCGGGGATCGGCAAGACGATCGAGTCCAAGATCGTCCAGATCGTCGAGTCGGGTGAGATCGAGGCGCTCACGAAGCGGAAGGAGCGAGTCCCGAGCGGGGTTGCCGAGTTCCTCCGCCTTCCGGCGCTCGGCCCGAAGACCGCCCGGCGCATCTGGCAGGAGCTCGGGATCACGACGCTGGAAGAGCTCCGCCGCGCCGCCGAGGGGGAGCGGCTGCGCGCGCTCCCCGGGCTCGGCGCGAAAACCGAGGAGCGGATCCTTCAGGCGCTATCGGAGAAGCCGAAGGAGAAGCGCACGCTGCTCGCGACCGCCTTGCCCGCCGTCGAGGCCGTCGTGCAGGTCCTGCGCGACCACCCTGCGAGCAACGAGGTCTCGGAGGCCGGCTCGATCCGCCGCCGAACCGAGACGGTCAAGGACCTCGACATCATTGCCACCGCCTCCGACCCCGCTGCGCTCACCGAGTACCTGACGAAGCTCACCTGGGTCTCCGAGGTCAAGGCCCACGGGAAGACCAAGGCGACCGTGATCTCGCACGACGGGCTCGTGTTCGACCTCCGCGTCGTCCCGCCGGACTCCTACGGAAACCTCCTCCAGCACTTCACAGGCTCGAAGCGCCACAACGTCTCCCTGCGCGAGGACGCTGTCCGGCGAGGCCTCTCCGTCTCGGAGTACGGCGTCAAGGACGTCGAGAGCGGCGAGGTGTCCACGTCCACGACCGAGGAGGATCTGTACGAGCGGCTCGGCTACCAGTGGATCCCGCCCGAGCTGCGCGAGGGCGCAGGCGAGCTGGAGGCGGCCCGCAAAGGAGAGCTGCCGACGCTAGTCGAGGTCTCGGACCTCCGCGGCGACCTGCACATGCACTCCACGTGGTCGAACGACGGGAAAAACACGCTCGAGGAGATGGCGTCGGCGGCGCAGGCGCGCGGCTACGGCTACGTCGCGATCACGGACCACGCGCACTACCTCCGCGAGGGCCGCCTCCAGGCGCAATGGAGCGAGGTCGAGGCGCTGAACGAAAAGCTTTCGCCCCTCCGGATCCTCCGCGGCATCGAGGTCAGCATCCGGGCGGACGGCTCTGTCGATATGCCCGACGACGACCTCGCCGAGTGCGACTGGGTCGTAGCCTCGCTCCACTCGGCGTTCGACAAGAGCCCGACCGAGCGCCTCTCGACCGCCATGGAGAATCCGCACGTCGACTGCATCGGGCACATGACGGCGCGCAAGCTGAACAGAAGAGAAGGCGCCGAGATCGCACTCGACCGCGTGTTCGCCAAAGCCGTGGAGACCGGAACGCTCGTCGAGATCAACTCCCAGCCCGATCGGCTCGATCTTCGCGACGTCCACGCGCGTGCGGCGGCCGAGGCTGGCGTCCAGCTCGTCGTGAACACGGATAGCCATGAGATCGGCGCCCTGGACTACGCCGAGTTCGGGATCGCCCAGGCCCGGCGCGCGTGGCTGACGAAGGATCAGGTCCTGAACACGCAGACCTGGAAGCAGATCGAGAAGCTGAAGAAGTGAGTTACAGAGTTTGGCGAAGTATCGGCCCGTGCCGCCAGGCAGCGCTGGCAACGAGCGATTCCGCCAAACCCTCTTCAGAGCTGGCGTAGGAGCTCGACGAGCCCGGCCGGCCCGTCGACGACGAAGTCCGCTGCGTTGAGGAGGCGTGGGTTCATCTCCCGCGATCCGACCGCGACCTTGACGGCCACGTCGAGCTCGGCTTCGTCGAGCCCGCGGAAAGCGTCGAGGTCGGTTGTGTCGTCGCCGGCGTAGAGCGCCCGGGTCAGGCCGCGGTCGGCGAGCAGCGCGCGGGCCGCCGTGCCCTTGTCGACGTCGATCGCCGGTCGGACCTCCACGACCTTCCGGCCCCGCTGGGCGACAAGACCGAGGGCCTCCGCACCATTGAGGACTCGAGCGACGGCCTCCTCGGCATCGCCATCCTCGACCTCTCGGTAGTGGAAGGCGACGGTCACGCCGGCCTTCGTCTCCACCCTCCACGGCCAGTCGACGGTCTCGACCAGGCGCTCGAGCTGTGGCGTGTATTCAGGCACCCCGGGATGGGCCTCGAGGCCGTGGACTCCGACGAAGTGCAGGCCGTCGACCCCGACGATGCGCCTGGCGTCCTCCGACGGCCGGCCCGTGATGCAGGCGACGAGCGCGTAGCGGGCGGCGAGCCGCCGAACCTCGACGCGCGTCTCTTCGGGGACCGTCGCGTCCTCCGGCCGGTCCACGATCGGTGAGAGCGTGCCGTCCACGTCCAGGAGCACAGCGGCCTGCATGGGCTCGCTGCGAAACCGCACCAGCCGGACCGAGGCGCTCACCGGGGCACAAACTACGATACGGCCGTGCGGTTGGTGCTCATCGGGCTCACCGCCGGCTTCTTCAGCGCGCTCTTCGGGGTCGGCGGTGGGATCGTGATCGTGCCGCTCCTGATCGGGCTGCTCGCCGTCGGGCCACGGGTTGCGACGGGGACGTCGTTGGCGGCGATCGGGGTGATCGCGCTCGCCGGCACCGTGGCGTACGCGATCCGCGGCGAGGTCGACTTCGGCTATGCGGCGCTCGTCGGCCTCCCGGCCGCAGCCGGAGCCGTGTTCGGAACCTCGCTCCAGCAGCGGATCTCTCAACGCACGCTGGCGTTCGCTTTCGCGGCACTCCTCGTCGTCGTGGGAGT
>JBKJWJ010000216.1:0-2989 GCA_046716905.1 Gaiellaceae bacterium | reverse complement strand
CGAGCGCGACGCTCGTGGCCGAGATCGGCGCCACCCACCTGGACGAGGACCCGATCGAGGCCGCCGCAACCGTCGCTTCGCGCAGCTAGACGCTGGCGTGCGGCGCTGAGAAACGCGCGGATCGACGGAGGAAATCACGGAAATGAGAGCAGTCATCCACGACCGGTACGGACCTCCGGAGGTGTTGCGCGTCGCCGAAGTCGAGCGGCCCGAGCCGAAGGAGGACGAGGTCCTCGTCAGGGTCTACGCCTCGACGGTCACCCGCCCAGACGCGATGGGCGTGCGCGGCGTCGAGTACCGGTTCACCCGTGTCTTCACCGGCATCCGCCGCCCACGGCGGACGAGCACCGGCACGGAGTTTGCCGGACGCGTCGAGCACGTCGGCGCGGCGGTGACGGAGTTCCGCGTCGGCGACGAGGTGTTCGGGATTGAGGCAGGCGCGAACGCGGAGTACGTGACCGTACGGGCGAGCGGCCCGATCGCGCTGAAGCCGAAGGGGCTGACCTTCGACGAGGCGGCCACCGTGCCCGAAGGCTCGCTGCTCGCGATCACCTGCCTTCGACCGGCGTATCCCCTGCAGGGGAAGAGCGTCCTCGTCTACGGCGCCGCGGGCTCGATCGGAACGGCTGCGGTGCAGCTCCTGGCGCACCACTTCGAGGCCGAGGTGACCGCAGTGTGTGACACGAAAGATGTCGAGCTCGTGCGGTCGCTCGGCGCGCGGGACGTCCACGATCGTTTTCGCGAGGACTTCACAGAGAACGGCAAGGCGTACGACGTGATCTTCGACGCGGTCGGCAAGCACTCGTTCCGCCGCAGCCGGCGCTCGCTAGAGCCCCGCGGCATCTACATCTCGACGGACCTTGGGTTCATGTACCACGTGCCGCTCGTCGCCCTCGCGACAAGGTTCGCCGGAAGGAGACGTGGGACGCTCGGCATCGGTCGCTATCGAAAGGACGACCTCCTCCTCGTCAAGGCGCTCGTCGAGCAGGGCAAGTACCGGCCCGTGATCGACCGGAAGTACGTGCTCGACGAGGTCGTCGAGGCGACCCGCTACGTCGAAACCGGCCAGAAGACGGGCAACGTCGTGCTCCGCGTGGGCGAAACTGCGCCCGGCGGGGAGGATGAGCCCGCTGCCGAGCGCGAGGAGGAACTCCCTACGTAAGAGGCAGCTTCGACGCCTGACCTCGAGACGTGAGGGGCGCTTTGCTTGCTACGGGCGGCCGTCGAGCCCATATCCGCTGTCGATCAGCCAGGTTGAGTCGGCCGAGACCATGCCGAGGCGGATTCCGTTCAAGCCTTTGAGAGTGGCGAGCCGCTGAGCCGTCGACGCTGATCGACGAGCCCTGATCCGCCGCGCGCAGCCGGCCAGGACGAGGGCACCGAAAACGGCGAGGAGGGCCGTGGTTGTGAGCATCGAGCGTTGCATCGGTGTTCTCCTTCCTGGCTAGGGAGGCATCGGGTGGTCCTACGCGGAGGTCGGAGCCGGCTGCATCTCCGGCGCGGGCTCGGACTCATGACCCTCGAGCCGGGGGAGCCACTCGAGCCACCGCGGGAGGTACCAGTTCCACTCCCCGAGCAGCTTCATCGTCGCCGGCAGGAGTACGGCGCGGACGATCGTGGCGTCGATCAGGATCGCAGTCGCGAGCCCAACGCCGAACTGCTTGAAGAACAGCATCGAAAGCAGGCCGAAGATCGAGAAGACGCCGACCATCACGCCTGCCGCGCTCGTGACGACACCTGCCGTCCGCTTGATCCCGTGCGAGATTGCGTCGTCCATCGTCTCGCCGCCGTAGTACGCCTCCCGGATTCGGCCCAGCACGAGGACGTGGTAGTCCATCGAGAGGCCGAACAGGATCACGAACAACAAGAGCGGCACGACGGGATCGATCCCGGCCGTGGAGCTGAAGCCGAGCAGGCCCTTGGCGAAGCCGTACTGGAACACGATCACGAGCACGCCGTAGGCCACCGCCACCGAGAGCAGGTTGAGCGCGATCGCCTTGGCCGCGACCACCAGCGAGCGGAAGGCGACGAGCATCAGCCCGAACGCGAAGAGGAGGACGAAGGCCACCACGAGCGGCAGCTTCGACGCCATCCTGTCGGTGCTGTCCTTCCACTGGGCCGACAGCCCGGTCACGCCCGACTCGGCGTTCGGGAGTCCGCCCACGGTCGCAGGAACGATCTCCTTGCGGAGCACCTCGAGCGCCGCGACCGACGCTGCGTCAGTTCCCGTACCGGCGATCGGGATCGTGACGCTCGCGACCGTCGCGTCCCTGTTGACATCGACGGTGACCGGCGCCTGCATCCGGCCGCTCGCCAGCGCCTGCTGTTCGAGGCGGTCGATTGCGTCACGTACGGCAGGTGCGTTGACGTCCGGAGCCTTCACGACGACCTTCGCAGGCAGCGCCGTGCCCGGGAACGCCTCCTGCATCCGGTTGTAGGTCTTCACGATGCCGAGCGACTGCGGGAACGTGTCCGGCCCCGGCTTGACCACGCGGAGCTGGAGAGCCGGCAGGGCGAGCGCAACCAGCAGGCCGCCGGCGAGCACCGCGGATACGACCGGCCGCCGGAGGACGCGATCGACGATCGTGCCCCAGATCCGGCCCTCGCCGTCCTCGCGCCGGAGCCGGCCGATCAATGGCACGTGCAACCGGTCGACCCTGTCGCCGAGCTTCGAGAGCAGCGCGGGCAGGACGGTCAGCGAGCCGAGCATCGCGATCGCCACGACGGCGATCGTCGCTACTGCGAACGACGCGAACGTCGAGTCGGCGGTCAGGAACATCCCCGCCATCGCGACCATCACGGTCACGCCGGAGATGAGCACCGAGCGGCCCGAGGTGGCGGCAGCCGCCTCGAGCGCCGCCCGTTCGCTCCGCCCTGCGGCCCGCTCCTCGCGTTCCCGCTTCAAGTAGAACATCGTGTAGTCGACGCCCACCGCCAGCCCGATCAGGAGCACGATCGCCGGAGCCTCCTGCGCGACCGGCAGGAACCG
>JBKJWJ010000215.1:0-12898 GCA_046716905.1 Gaiellaceae bacterium | reverse complement strand
AGCCGCTCATCCCCGGCGCCCACAACCGCGAGAACGCCGCCGCCGCAGTCGCCGCCGCCCGGGCCGCAGGCGCCGCCGAAGAGCAGATCGCCGAAGCGCTCAGAACTTTTCCCGGCGTGCCGCACCGGCTCGAAGAGGTCGCGGAGATCGCCGGTGTCCGTTACGTGAACGACTCCAAGGCGACGAACGCGGCCGCAGCCCGCCGCGCGATCGCCGCGTTCGAGGAGTCGCTCCACGTGATCCTCGGTGGGCTCGGAAAGAACGAGAGCTACGCGGAGCTGGCTGCCGATCTCCGCGCCCGCGGTGCCCGCGCCTACCTCATCGGCGCTGTCGCAGCCGACCTCGCAGCCGAGATCGAGAATCACGAGCGAAGCGGCGATCTCGCGACCGCCGTTCGCTCCGCCGCCGGCGCCGCGCAGCCGGGTGAGATCGTGCTCCTGTCGCCTGCGGCCGCGAGCTACGACCAGTTCCGTGATTTCGAAGAGCGTGGAGACGAGTTCCGCCGGCTCGTCGAGGAGCTCCGGTGAAGAAGGGACAGTTCGAGGCGCAGCTCCTGCTTCTGATCACGCTGGCGCTCGTCGCTTTCGGGCTCGTGATGGTCTTCAGCGCGACCTCGGGACAGGCCACGCTGGGCAACAGCGACGCGTCGTACTACCTCCGCAAGCAGGGGCTCTACGCGCTCGTCGGCGTCGTCCTCCTCGTGCTCGCCCGGCGAATCGACTACCGCAAGCTCCGTGCACTCGCCCCGGGGCTGATCGGCGTGAGCTTCCTGCTGCTTCTCGCCGTGCTCGCCGTCGGACCGACGATCAACGGCGCCAAGCGCTGGCTCCAGTTCGGCCCCGCGGTCTTTCAGCCGTCGGAGCTCGCGAAGCTCGCCCTCCTGATCTGGGTCGCCGCATACCTGTCCCGGCACCCGGCGCCTCGCACCCTCGGCGAGCTCTTCAAGCCGATCGGGCTCGTGGTGGGCGTGTTCTGCATCCTGCTTCTGGCCGAGCCGGATCTCGGGACGGCGATCACGATCGCCGTGATGCTCGGAGGGATCCTCGTCGTTTCGGGCGCCCCCGGTCGGCTCTTGGCGACCGCCGGCGGGCTCGTCGTTGCCCTCGTCATGATGGCGGCCTGGTTCGAGCCCTACCGCCGGGCCCGGCTGCTCACGTTCCTGAATCCATGGGACGACGCGCAGGGCGCCGGCTACCAGACCGTCCAGGCTCTGCTCGGGATGGGCTCCGGAGGGATCTTCGGCGTCGGGCTCGGCCAGAGCGTCCTGAAGATGTTCTACCTCCCCGAGGCCCACACGGACATGATCTTCGCCATCGTCGGCGAGGAGCTCGGCCTCGTTGGAACGACGGCGCTGATAGCGGCCTACGCGGCCTTTGCCTACGCCGGCTTCCGGGTCGCGCTCGCCTGCAAGGATCCCTTCGGGAAGAGGCTTGCGGCAGGGATCACGACCCTGATCTGCGGACAGGCGTTGATCAACGTGGCGGCCGTGATGGGCGCCGCGCCGCTGACCGGGATCACCTTGCCGTTCGTCTCCTACGGGGGCTCGAGCCTCGTGATCGGCCTCGGTGGCGTGGGCATCCTCCTTAACATCGCTGGCGACCATGGCCGAGCAACGAGGAGAGCCCGCGTGCCTGATCGCAGCAGGGGGAACAGCAGGACACGTCCTGCCGGCGATCGCAGTGGCCGAAGCGCTCCGCGAGCGCGGCGTCCGCGTGACGTTCGCCGGGTCGCCGGATCGCGTTGAGTCCCGGCTCGTACCCGACGCGGGCTTCGAGCTGGACACCTTCCGCATCTCCGGTCTACCTCGCCGCCCTGGACTCGAGCTCGTCAAGGCTCTCATGCGCGCTGGAGCCGCGGTGCGTGAGGCTCGCCGGATCCTCGTCCGGCGGCGCCCGGACGTCGTCCTCGGCGCGGGAAGCTTCGTCGCGGGCCCGGTCGTCGCCGCGGCCGCTTCCATGCGGGTCCCCGCAGCGCTGACCGAGGCCGACGCCCATCTGGGGCTCGCCAACCGGCTCGCGGCGCCGCTTGCGAAGCGCGTCTTCCTCTCGTACGAGCTCGAGGGGCTCGAGCCGCCCAAGTATCAGGTGGTGGGGCGACCGATCCCCCGGACTTCGCGGCCGATGCCGCCAGACGAGGCGCGTGCGCGGCTTGGACTCCCAAGGGAAAGCAAGATCCTCGGCGTCTTCGGAGCCCGGGCGGGTGCGAAGAGCCTGAACGAGCTCGCGGTCGAGACCTGGGGGCGGGAGGGGCCCGTCGTCCTTCACCTGTCAGGCGAGCGGGACTTCGAGGCGTTGCGGCCCCGCGTGGAGCGGCCCGACTATCACCTGCTTCCGAGCGTGGACGATTTCGGCGCCGCCCTCTCGGCCGTCGATCTCGCACTGTCCCGCTCGGGTGGGACCGTCTGGGAGCTGGCTGCTGCGAGCCTGCCCTCGGTTCTCGTCCCCTACCCGCACGCCACGGCGGATCACCAGACCAAGAACGCGCGGCACTTCGAGCGCGGAGGCGGCGCCGTGGTCGTGCCGGAGAGCGAGCTCGATCGGATCCCGTCGATTGTCGAGAACCTGCTCCGAGACGACGCCCGGCTGGAGACGATGACCGACGCGATGAAAGGGCTGGCCCGCGAGGACGCAGCCGACAGGATCGCCGAGGAGTTGATGACGCTTGCAGCCTCTAGCCGGTAGGAGGCTCCACTTCGTCGGCATCGGCGGTGCCGGGCTCTCCGGCTACGCCCTCCTGGCGCACGCCTGGGGCGCGCAGGTCTCGGGCTGGGACCGGCACCAGACGCCGTACCTCGAGCACCTCCCGAAGGTGATCTCCGTCACCGTCTCTCCGGAGCCCGACCCACCCGCCGGCACCGAGGCGATCGTGTCGTCGGCCTTCACGGGAACCGTGCCCGGCCGCTCGCGCGCCGAGTTCCTCGCCGAGCTCGTGTCGCTTCAGGACTCGATCGTGGTCGCGGGCGCCCACGGAAAGACGACCACTGCGGCGATGATCGCCTTCGTCCTGGACCGGCTCGGAGAGGATCCCGGATTCCTGATCGGCGCCGATGTTCCTCAGCTTGGGGCGAACGCCCGAGCGGGATCCGGCTGGTTGGTCGTGGAAGGGGATGAGTCCGACCGCACGATCGAGCAGCTCCGCCCGAAGATCGCAGTCGTCACAAACGTCGACCTCGATCACCACACCGAGTTCGCCTCCCGCTCCGAGGTCGCGGAGTTGTTCGAGCGCTGGCTCGAGGATGCCCCGAACGCCGTGCGCGGGGAGGACCTGGCGCCCTACGACGGCGAGCTAAGCGTGACCGGCGAGCACAACCGCCGAAATGCCGCGACGGCGCTAGCCGCGCTCGGCCTCGCCGGCGTCAACGGCCGAAGGGCGTGGCCGGTGCTGCGCGAGTTCCGGGGAGCCGGACGCAGATTGGAGGAAATCGGGGTCGCGGGAGACGTTCGGGTCGTGGACGACTACGCCCATCACCCCGCCGAGATCCGGGCGACCCTTGCAGCGCTTCGCGAGCAGGGCGGCGGCCGGATTCTCGTGCTCTTCCAGCCTCACCTCTACTCACGCACCCGTCATCTTGCGCGTGAGACGGCCGCGGCGCTCGCGCAGGCGGACGTCGTCGCGGTCACCGAGATCTACGGCGCCCGCGAGGAGCCCGTTAGAGGCGTGAGCGGGAAGCTCGTCGTGGACGCCCTCTCCGAGTTGCGGCCCGGAATGACGATCGGATGGACTCCGCGCGTCGAGGACGGAGCCCGTTTTCTCGTTCGCCGCGCGAGGCCGGGCGACGTCGTCCTCACCGTGGGGGCAGGCGACGTCGATCGCGCGGCGCCGTTCGTGCTCGAAGAGCTCGGATGACGATCGAAGAGCAGGTTCCGCTCTCCCGTTTCACCACGCTGGGCACCGGCGGGCCGGCGAGGTGGTTCGCGAAGCCGAAGACGCTCGAGGACCTGGAGGAGACACTTCGCTGGGCCGCCGACCGGGAAGCGCCGGTCGCAGTGGTCGGCCTCGGGTCCAACCTGCTCGTGGCAGACGAGGGCGTGGACGGTCTCGTCCTGAAGCTCACCGACGACCTCGCCTCGGCAGCGGTGGAAGGCGAGCTGCTCACGGCGGGAGGCGGTGCGCCGCTTGCGGTCTGCCTCCACCGTGCACGAGCTGCTTCGCTCGGCGGCCTGGAGTTCGCCTGCGCAATCCCTGGAACCGTGGGCGGCGGAGTCTGGATGAACGCCGGCGCCTATGGAGGTGACATGGCGGGCGTGCTGGAGCGAGCACTCGTCGCCGACGCGAGCGGTACGAGCTGGCGGACGCCGCTGCAGCTCGGCCTCGAGTACAGGCGCTCTTCCCTGCGAAACGGCGAGGTGGTCGTCACGGCCGAGTTCCGACTCGCGGCACGCCCCGTCGATGAGATCAAATCGGCTGTGGCCGAGATGCAGGCTGCCCGAAAGGCCGCCCAGCCGACCAACAAGCGCACCTTCGGCAGCGTGTTCAAGAATCCCGACCACGAGCTCTCAGCCGGACGGATGCTCGAGGCGTGCGGCCTCCGCGGCCATCGCATCGGCGGTGCGCAGATCTCACCGCGCCACGCCAATTTCATCGAGAACGCCGATAAGGCGCAATCGGCAGACGCTATAGCGCTCATGGCCGAGGCACGGCGTCGGGCACTCGAGGAGTTTGGCGTTGGGCTCCGCCACGAAGTGCAGTTGCTGGGGCCAATCGAGCTGCCCGGCCCCGGCGAGGGCGTGTAGGAGCGCCACCTGCCGCGGCGAAGTTGGGCGGGTGGCCCGCTCGGCCGTCTCGGCGTCCCCTGCTCTCCGCCTGGCCCCCTCCGGCCGGTCGCTTGCGGTTGGCTTCGGACTGCTCGCGATCGCCGCCGCGCTGTACGCCGGAGCAAGGGAGACGGCCGTGTTCGCGGTGCATCGAGTCGAGGTCGAGTCGGTGCCGCCGGCACAGCAGCGGCTGGTCGGCCGGGCACTCGAGGATCTGGAGGGGGTCAGCCTTCTTCAGGTGGACGGGTCTGCGATTCAGCGCCACCTCGACAAGCTCCCGCACGTTCATCTGCTGGGTTACGACCGCGCGTTCCCGAACGGCTTGCGGGTCGAGGTGAGCGTCGAGCGCCCGGCTGCCGTGCTCCGTCGTGGCGGTGAGCGGTGGCTCGTGTCAGCGGAGGGACGTGTCCTTCGAAAGCTCGAACGTCGTCTCCGTCGTCCTCTCCCCGTGGTGTGGCTCGAGCGGTCGATCGACCCGGAGATCGGCACGATCCTTCGGGCAGCGGAGCCGGCCCGTGCGATCCGAGCCGTCGCGGCAATCCGGGCGGCCGCTCCGAACATGGCCCGGCGGGTCTGGTATGTCAAAGCGGGGGAGGCCGGCACGATGACCGCCGTTCTCGAGGACAGCTTCGAAGTCCGGCTCGGCCGGGGGAATGACCTCCCGCTCAAGCTCGCAGTCACGACCCGGGTGCTCTCGACCATGCGGCGCGAAGGCGCGGCCGGCGCCTACCTCGACGTCAGCGTTCCCGAGCGGCCAGTCGTAGGCGAAACTCTCGAGTCTCAGGTCGAGGCTGAGACTTCTCGTACCGATTCGGCGTTGACAGCCGAATAAATCGCCCCTACCCTGGGGCGTTCACTGGCTCATGAACGCAAGAGCTACAGTCGAGCTTGAGGTGGAGGAACGTTGAGCGTACGCGATCAAACAGGGAATTACCTTGCAGTCATCAAGGTCGTCGGTGTCGGCGGCGGAGGCTCGAATGCGGTCAACCGCATGGTTGACGCTGGCCTGAGCGGCGTCGAGTTCATCGCGGCAAACACGGATGCCCAGGCACTCCTCGTCGTCGACGCGGACATGAAGGTTCACATCGGTGCCGAGTCGACGCGTGGCCTGGGTGCAGGCGCAGACCCGGAGGTCGGGCAGAGCGCCGCGCACGAGAGCCGAGACGAGCTGAAGGACGTTCTCAAGGGAGCGGACATGGTGTTCGTAACTGCGGGTGAGGGTGGTGGCACCGGCACCGGTGGAGCCCCCGTTGTCGCCGAGATCGCCCGCGAGATCGGCGCGCTCACGGTCGGCGTCGTCACCCGGCCGTTCGCGTTCGAAGGACGCAAGCGGTCCGATCAGGCGACCGCGGGTATCGAAGAGTTGAGGGACCGGGTCGACACGCTGATCGTGATCGAGAACGACCGTCTGCTCCAGGTCGTCGAGAAACGGACGTCGATCGTCGACGCGTTCAAGATGGCCGACGACATTCTCCGCCAGGGCGTCCAGGGAATCACCGATCTCATCACGGTGCCCGGGATCGTCAACCTCGACTTCGCCGACGTCAGGGCGATCATGGCGGACGCCGGATCGGCCCTCATGGGCATCGGCATCGCGTCCGGGGAGAACCGGGCCGCGGAAGCGGCTCACACCGCCGTGTCCTCGCCGCTCCTCGAATCTTCGATCGAAGGAGCAACGGGGATCCTGCTGAACATCAGCGGCCCCCCGGACATGGGTCTCTTCGAGGTGAACGAGGCGGCCGAGGTCGTGACCGGAGCCGCGGATCAGAACGCGAACGTCATCTTCGGCGCGGTGATCGACGACGCCCTCAAGGACGAGGTCCGGGTCACCGTCATCGCCACCGGATTCGGCCCCTCGGCCCACCGGCGCCGACGCCGGACGACGGTCACCGAGGAGGCTCCTGTCACGGAGCCGGCTGAGCGCGAGCGCTTCGAGGTCGAAGACGACGTTCTCGAAGTGCCATCTTTCCTTCGCGACTAGTAGGAGGGTTTGGCGGACACCCGGCGGTAGCATCCGGCGTCGTGCAGACGCTGAATCGAACCCCGCTCTTCGAGCGGCACACGGCGCTCGGCGCGCGCATGGTTCCCTTCGCGGGCTGGGAGATGCCGGTGCAGTACGAGGGAGTGATTCCCGAGCACCGCGCCGTCCGAGGAGACTCTGGCGTCTTCGACGTCTCTCACATGGGCGAGCTCGAAGTCGAGGGGCCGAAGGCTCACGCCTTCCTCCAGTCGGTCCTCTCGAACGATCTCGACCGGATCGAGCCGGGGCAAGCCCAGTACACCCTGCTCACGAACGAGCGCGGCGGGATCGTCGACGACCTGATCGCCTATCGGCTCGAGGCCGGCCGTTATCTCCTGATCGTGAACGCCTCGAATCGCGAGGCCGACTTCGAATGGCTCAAGGAGCGCGAGCTCCCCGGCTCCGACGTGCGCGACCTTTCCGACGACTACGCGCTCCTCGCCGTCCAGGGCCCGCGCTCGCTGGAGCGGCTGGGTCTTAACGATGCGCCGGCGTTCACCTTCGCCGAGGGCGAGGTGGAAGGGATCGAATGCATGGTCAACCGCACGGGGTACACCGGCGAGCAAGGCGTTGAGCTGATGGTGCCTGCGGACGACGGTCCTGCCCTGTGGGACGCCGTCGTCGCCCGTGGAGTCACGCCCGCCGGGCTCGGTGCGCGCGACACCCTGCGCCTCGAGGTTTGCTACCCGCTGCACGGGAACGACATCGGCCCCGAGCTGGACCCGATCTCCGCCGGCCTCGGCTGGGTCTGCGCGCTCGAGAAGGAATTCACCGGAGTCTCGGAGCTGAGACGGGTCAAGGAGGAAGGGCCCGACCGCAAGCTTGCGGCGTTCGTCATGGAGGAAGGGGGGATCCCCCGACAGGGCATGTCCATCGAGGGCGGTGGCGAGGTCACCTCGGGCACGCACTCGCCGATGCTCGACAAGGGCATCGGTATGGGCTACGTGCCGACTGCGCTGGCGGAGCCCGGGACCGACCTGACGATCGACCTCCGAGGCCGCTCCCGCAGAGCGAGGGTCGTGAAGAAACCGATCTACAAACCGCAGGAGGACTGATGGCCGCCGCCGAGAGCTACCCCGAAGAGCTGCGTTACCACGCCGAACACGACTGGGCCCGGGTCGAGGGCGACGAGGCCGTGCTGGGCGTCACCTGGTACGCCCAGGACGCGCTCGGGGAACTCGTTCATTACGAGCCGCCCGAGGCGGGTGCGACGATCGCGAAGGACGGGATCTACGGCGAGGTCGAGTCCGTGAAAGCCGTGTCCGATCTCGTGTCGCCGCTTTCCGGCGAGGTCGTCGAGGTGAACCAGAAGGTCGTCGATGCTCCTGAGACCGTCAACGAGGATCCCTACGGCGAGGGCTGGCTCGTCCGGATTCGGATGTCCGATCAGTCCGAGGCGGAGAGCCTCCTCGACGCCGGGGACTACAAGGCGCTGCTCGCCGATCAGTGACCTACTCGACGCTGACCGACGCCGATCGCGAGGCGATGCTCGAGACGATCGGCGTCTCGAGCATCGCGGACCTCTTCCGTGACGTCCCGACCGGCGTCCGCCTCGACAGGCCGCTCGACCTCGGCGACCCGCTGACGGAGCAGGAGATCCTCGAGCGCCTCGAGGAGCTTGCTGCGAGAAACGTTCACGCAGGTGAGGAGGTCTCGTTCGTCGGCGCCGGGGTCTACGACCATTACGTGCCCGCCGTGGCCGACTACATCCTCCAGCGCGGCGAGTTCCTGACGGCCTACACGCCGTACCAGCCGGAGATGAGTCAGGGGGTTCTCCAGGCGATCTTCGAGTATCAGACGGTTATCTGCGAGTTGACCGGGATGGACGTCTCCAACGCCTCGGGCTACGACGGAACGACGGTCGCCGCCGACGCCTGTTATGTCGCGAAGCACGCCACTGGCCGGGCGAAGATCGTCCTTGCCGAAACCGTCAACCCGCAGGTCAGGCAGGTCGTGAGGACGTATGCGCCGGGGTTCGGGATGGAGGTCGTGGACGTCCCGCACCGTGACGGCGTGATCGATCCCGAGGAGCTTCGAGCCGCCGCCGAGGACGCCGCTTGCGTGATCTTCCAGCAGCCGAACTTCTTCGGCTGCCTCGAGCCGGCTCCCGATCTCGCGGCAGCCGCGAACGACGCCGGCGCGTTGCCGATCGCACACGTCGACCCCATGTCGCTCGGGGTGCTCGAGGCGCCCGCCAACTACGGGTGCGCGATCGCCATCGGCGAGGGGCAGGGGGCCGGCAACCCGCTCTCCTTTGGCGGACCGCACTACGGGTTCATCGCCGTGCGCGAGGAGTTCACGCGGCGCATGCCCGGCCGGATCGTGGGCGAGACGACCGACGTCGACGGGAAGCGGGGCTACGTGCTCACGTTGCAGACCAGGGAGCAGCACATCCGCCGCGAGAAGGCGACGTCGAACATCACGACCAACCAGACCCTCTTGGCGTTGGGCGGCCTCATCACTCTGTGTTGGCTGGGTCCCGAAGGGCTGCGTGAGGTGGGGGAGACCTGCATGGCCCTTGCCGAGCACGCCAAGGAGCGCCTCGATCTTCCGCTTGCGTTTCCTGAACAGACAACCTTCAAGGAGTTTGCCGTACGCCTCGGACGACCCGCACAGGCTGCGATTCGCGAAGCCCGAACGCACGGCGTCAATCCCGGCTACCCGCTCGGGCGCGACTACTCGGGAATGGACGACGCCGTGCTCGTCGCCCTGACCGAGCGCCGGAGCCTCGAAGACATCGACCGGCTGGCCGAGGCGCTCGCGGGATGAAGCTCGTCTTCGAGCACTCGCACCGAGGCCAACGCGCCGGCCGAGTCCCGCGTCCTGAGGGCCTCACTCCGCCGCCGGTGCCCGACGGGCTGGGCCGGAAGCGCGCTGCCCGTCTGCCCGAGATCCCGGAAGTCGAGCTCGTCCGTCACTTCACGAAGCTGACAACCAGGAACTTCGGGATCGACACCGGCTTCTATCCACTCGGTTCCTGCACGATGAAGTACAACCCGCGCATCAACGAGCGGGTTGCCGCCCTGCCGGGCTTCCGCGACCTCCACCCGCACCAGGATGAAGACGGCGCCCAGGGCGCGCTCGAGCTGATGCACGACCTCCAGGAGATGCTCGTCGAGATCACCGGCCTCGACGCCGTCTCGCTCCAACCCGCGGCCGGGTCGCAGGGCGAGCTGACCGGCCTGATGTTGATGCGCGCGTACTTCGCCGATCGCGGCGAGGCGGAGCAGCGGCGCACGATCGTCGTCGCTGACACTGCGCACGGGACGAACCCGGCGAGCGTGACGATGGCGGGCTACGAGCTCCAGAAGGTCGCCACGGACGCGCGAGGAAACATCGACCTCGACGATCTCCGTTCGCGGGTCGACGAGTCGACCGCCGGGCTGATGCTCACGAACCCCTCGACGCTCGGCCTCTTCGACGAGCACATCGAGGAGGTATCGAAGATCTTTCACGAAGTCGGTGCGCTCCTGTACTACGACGGCGCCAATCTGAACGCCGTCTGTGGCATCTCCCGGCCGGGAGACATGGGCTTCGACATCGTCCACATCAACCTGCACAAGACCTTCTCCCAGCCGCACGGCGGCGGGGGGCCTGGAGGCGGACCGATCGCAGTCCGAGCGCGCCTCGAGCCGTTCCTGCCGGTGCCTGCCGTCGTCCGGGACGGGAATCGCTTCTCCCTCGACTTCGACCGCCCGAAGTCGATCGGGAAAGTCCGCGCGTTCACCGGCCCGTTCGGTGTCTTCGTCCGCTCTTACGCCTTCATGCTTGCATGGGGCCGCGAGTTGCGTGCGATGTCAGAGGACGCGGTCCTGAACGCGAACTATCTTCTTGCGCGCCTCAAGGACGCCTACGACCTGCCGTTCGACCGCCTGTGCATGCACGAGTTCGTCCTCTCGGCGCGCACGCTCAAGAAGGAGCACGGCATCTCCGCCCTGGACGTGGCCAAACGCCTCATGGACTACGACTTCCACCCCCCGACGATCTATTTTCCCCTGATCGTCCCGGAGGCACTGATGGTCGAGCCGACCGAGACTGAGACTAAGGAGACGCTGGATGCGTTCGCCGACGCGATGCTGGCGATCGCGCGCGAGGCGGCGGAGGAGCCGCAAACGCTGAAGGACGCGCCGCACCACCGCCCGGTCGGCCGCCTGGACGAGGTCAAAGCGGCAAAGCGGGCAATCGTCCGCTACCGCTTCGAGGACCACCCCGACCTGAGCGCCGAGCCGGCGCCGGAGGTCGAGGTCGAAGCGCCAAAGGGCGTCTAGCGCATGCCGCGGAACGGGCTTTTTGTCCTTCCGACCAGCGTCACAAGAGATCTGTGTCGTCCTCGAGCTCGCCTCGACGGCGCATGAGTAGCCACACGACGCCCGCCACGAGCGGGAGGAAGACGAGCATCTTGAGCTCAGCCCATGCGGCTGCGAGCCACACGATGCCGAGCGCGATCCACGCTCCACGTCGGACGAGGTAGTCGTCCCTGACCAGCTGCCACAGAGAAGCCGCTGTGGTGTCCATGCCGCTTCTCCTTTCGTTTGCTGCTCTCTGAGATCGGCGGCGTTGTCGCCCTGCGTATCCCTCATCCGGTGAGAATCCGCGCATGAGTGAGATGCCAAGCCCGGGATCGGACTTGCTCGACGCCCTGTACCGGGGAGATCGCGAAGCGGTTGAAACGAGGATCGGCGAGGGCCAGGACCTGACGATCTTCGAAGCCGCCGCCGTCGGCGATGAGAAGCGCGTCCACGAGCTGCTCCTGCTGGAGGCCGGGTTTGTCGACCTCTGGTCGCCCGACGGCTTCACCGCCCTGCACCTCGCAGCCTTTTTCGGCCACGCCGCCATTGCAGCCGAGCTACTCGACCGCGGTGCAGTTGTCGGCGCCGTTGCGAGGAACCCGCTCTGCGTCCAGGCGATCCACAGTGCCGTGGCGGAGAACCACATCGACGTCGTTCGCGTCCTCCTCGAGCACGGCGGAGATCCGAACGCGAAGCAGGAGGGTGGCTTCGCGCCGCTCCACGCGGCCGCGCAGAACGGGAACGTAGAGCTCCACGACTTGCTAGTCGCGCGAGGCGCGGACCCGGAGGCGGCGACCGACGACGGACGAACCGCCGCCGACTTCCGCGGCGCTCTGTAGCCGGCGGCGACCCCTGCTCGAGCCTCGGCGCGTACCGGCAGGCAGAATCTCGGCGTGATCGATCTGCGGTCGGATACCACGACGAGACCGTCCCCGGCGATGCGGGAGGCGATCGCCTCGGCCGAGGTCGGGGACGAGCAGAAGCGGGAGGACCCGACTGTCAACCTGCTCGAGCAGCGGGCGGCTGAGCTACTCGGTCAGGACGCCGCCGTCTATCTCCCGACGGCGACGATGGCCAACGAGATCGCGCTCAAGCTTCACAGCGAGCCCGGCGACGAGCTGCTCGCCGAGGAGCACTCTCATGTCCTGATCTCAGAGCTGGGTGGGCCTGCGGTCTTTGCAGGCCTGCTCTCCCGGCCCCTCGCCGGCGAAGACGGCCGAATCAGCGTCGAGCAGATCCGCGCCGTGGCAAACCCGATCGACGATGTCCACACGCCACGCACGCGGGTGGTCTCGATCGAGAACACACACAACAGCTCCGGCGGCCGCGTCTGGCCCCTGGAGGAGCTCGACGCGGTCGCGGACTGCTGCCGGGAGCTCGGGCTGAAGTTTCACCTCGACGGCGCACGCCTTTTCAATGCGGCCGTGGCACTCGGCGTGCCGGCTGCCCGGATCTCCGGGCGAGCCGACACAGTCACGATCTGCTTGTCAAAGGGTCTCGGGTGCCCGCTCGGCGCGCTGATCGCCGGCCCCGAGGAGGTCATGCACAAAGCTCGGCGCCTGAAGCACATGTTCGGCGGAGCGATGCGCCAGGCGGGAATCGTCGCGGCCTCCGGCGTCTACGCGCTCGAGCACAACATCGACCGTCTCGCGGACGACCATGCGCGGGCGAAGAGGCTCGGGGAGGGTCTGGCCGCCGCCGGCCTCCCGGTCGAGCCCGACCACGTCGAGACGAACTTCGTCCAGATCGACATCGCGCCGCTTGGCCTCGACAAGGCCGAGGCGCTCGAGCGAGCCCACCAGGCAGGCGTCGGGATCTCGGGCACCGTGCACAGG
>JBKJWJ010000214.1:0-4112 GCA_046716905.1 Gaiellaceae bacterium | reverse complement strand
TTTTTTTTTCATGCTGTAGACGTCATACGAGATGAGCGCTAGTCTCGTGGGCTCGGAGTTTTGTATATGAGACAGGGCTACGACAACCTTCGCTACTTCGCCGAGCTCTACGGCGTACCGCCGAAGGAGCAGAAGCCGCGCATCGCCTATCTGCTCGATCTCGTCGGGCTCACCGGACGGGAGCAGGAGCGAACGGAGGGCTACTCGCGGGGGATGAAACAGCGCCTTCACGTCGCCCGAGGCCTTCTCCACGACCCGCCGGTCATTTTTCTCGACGAGCCGACGATCGGCCTCGATCCCGTCGGCGCCCGGGAGCTTCGCGCCACGATCGCCTCTCTCGTCCAGGCCGGCAAGACGGTCCTGCTGACAACGCACTACATGTTCGAGGCCGATGCGCTCTGCAACCGAATCGCCGTCATCAACAAGGGCGAGATCGTGGCGCACGGCTCTCCCGAGCAGCTCAAACGCAACGTTGCAGAGGGTGCCATTGTCGAGGTCGAGGTCTTCGGGCTCCCTGACGGGACCGTCGAACGGGTCCGCGAGCTGCCGGAGGTGAAGGCCGTCTCCGTCGAGGAGCGCGAGCAGGCCCAGGTGCTGATCGTGCAGACCGCCGCCGACGTCGAGCTCACGCACGCCATCCTCGGCCGGCTCGACGGGGCCAACGTCGGTCGGGTGTCCCGGCGGGAGCCGACGCTCGAGGACGCCTACGTGGCGCTCGTCTCCTCGGAAGAGTGAAGTCGCTCCGTCTCATCTGGATGGGCTGGCTCTTCCAGTTCAAGCAGATGCGTCGCTCGTCCTTCGACAGCTTCCTCGCGATTCTGTGGCCGCTCTTTTTCGCCACCGTCGCCTTCTTCATGTTCCGCCAGGGAGGCGATCCCGACGCGCTGATCTATGCCGGCCTGGGTGCGGCCGTCATGGGGATCTGGACGGCGACTAGCGTCGCCGCGGGGTCCGCGCTTCAGCGGGAGCGCTGGTACGGGACGCTGGAGATCCTCGTCGCCGCGCCGGCCCACTTCTCGCTGATCCTGCTGCCGATCGGGCTTGCGACGGCGACGATCGGCCTCTACTGCATGGGCACGACGCTGCTCTTCGGCTGGGTCTTTTTCGGGATCGATCTCCGGATCGAAGATCCGCTCGCTTTCGCCTTCGCGGTCCCCGCGACGCTGCTCTCGATCGGCGCCCTTGGCTTCCTCATCGCGGTTGCCTTTGCGCGCTACCGCAATGCCTGGGCGCTCGGGGCGATGTCCGAATACCCCGTGTGGCTCGTCTGCGGCTTCCTCGTGCCCATCACTCTCCTGCCGGACTGGGTCGAACCGATCTCCTGGTTCCTCGCGCCGACCTGGGGAATGAGTGCGATCCGAGCGGCCGCGGAGGGAGCTTCGCCCTGGGCGGAGATCGGTATGTGCTTCCTCCTCGGCGCGGCCTACGTCGCGATCGGCGTGCTGATCACCAACAGGGTGCTGCGCGCGGCGCGCACCCGCGCCAGTCTCTCTCTGACGTGACGACCTCGCTGCGCATCTTCTTCATCGGCGGGCTGGTCGCTTATCGGGGCCTGATCAACTGGCTCTCGCCGTGGATCTTCGTCCCGAGCTTGATCGTGACTCCGATCTTCCAGATCCTGCTCTTCGTCTACATCGGGCGGGCGGCAGGGGTCCAGTCCGATGAGTTCTTCGTGGTCGGCAACGCGATCCAGTATGCGTCGATCCTGTGCATCTTCTCGATGACCCACGCGATTGCCGGAGAGCGCTATCAGCAGACCCTGGCCTATCTCCTCGTCAGTCCCGCCGGCCGGTTGCCGATCTTCCTCGGCCGCGGGCTTCCGGTAATCGTGAGCGCGATGTTCGTCGCTGCCTTCTCGCTTCTCGTCGCCGGGTTGATCATGCGCATCGACGTGCCCCTCTCGGCGTGGCCGGCGATCGCGCTCGTCATCTGCATCGCTGCGTTCGCCTGCACCGGGCTCGGGCTGATCACGGCCGCCATCGGGCTCCGTGTCCGCGAGACCGCGGTGCTCAACAACATCATCTTCGGGCTGTTGCTGGTCTTCACCGGCGCCAACGTGCCGCTGGAGGAGATGCCCGGCTGGATGGAGGCGATCGGCAGCTCCATTCCGCTCACGCACGGGATCGAGGCGGCGCGTGACCTCGCAAACGGCGCGTCGCTCGGCGCGGTCAAAGGCCTGCTCGCTACCGAATTCCTGATCGGCGTCGTCTATACGGTCGTGGGCTACCAGGCGCTGCGATTCATGGAGCTTTCCAGCCGGAAGCGGGCATCGATCCAGATCGCTTGAGTGTCTTGCGTCTCATCTACGTGGGCTGGCGCTTCCATGTGAAGAGCCTGACGATGTCCGGCTTCTTCCTGCTGCTCTCGATCATCTCTCCGATCATCTTTGCGTCGATGTCGTACTTCATGTTCCAGGCCGGAGCGAGGCCGGGATCGCTGCTGTACGTCTCCCTCGGCGCCGCGATGATGGGGATCTGGTCGTCGACCCTGTTCGGCTCCGGCGGGGCGATTCAGTGGCAGCGCTGGCAGGGGACGCTCGAGTACTGCATCGCCTCTCCCCCGCCGTTCATCCTCGTGATCGCGCCGCTGACGCTGGCGACCGCGACTGTCGGCCTCTACTCGCTCGTGGCGACGCTCGCGTGGGGCTGGCTCTTCTTCGACGTGCCGTTCTCGATCGAGCATCCGCTGCAGTTCGTGGTCGCCCTGCCCGCCATGGTGACCGGCCTCGGGCTGCTCGGGCTCGTCCTCGCCTCGACCTTCGTCCTCTACCGCAACGCGAATGCGCTCTCGAATCTGCTCGAGTTCCCGATCTGGCTGATCACCGGGCTGCTGACGGGGATCGCGATTCTCCCCGGCTGGGTCCAGCCGCTCTCGTGGGTGCTGGCGCCGACCTGGGGTGTCCGGGCGCTGCGCGAAGCGGCTCTCGGCGGCAATGCTTGGCCCGACATCGCGATGTGCCTGGTGCTGGCGGCCGTCTATCTCGTGATCGGGCACTTCTGCCTCCGCTACTTCGAGCGGCTCGCGCGGGAGCGGGCGACCCTGGCGATCGCATGAGGCAGAACCTCCGAGTCTTCTTCGTCGGCGGCTACTACGCGTACCGCGCGCTCTTCAACTGGATGCACTGGTCGCACTACATCCCGACCATGCTCGGCGGGCCGATCTTCCAGCTCCTCTTCTTCGTCTACGTCGGCCGCTACGCGCAGCTCCAGGACGACGAGTTCTTCGTCACCGGGAACGCGATCCACCTGTCCGCCATGGCCGGAATCTTCGGGATGGCGATGACGATCGGCGGCGAGCGCTGGACGCAGACGCTCTCGCCGCTGATGGCCACCCCGGCCAACCGGATGGCGATGTTCCTGGGCCGGGCGCTGCCGCTGATCTCGAACGGGATCTTCACGTCGGTGTTCGTGTTCGCGTTCGGTTGGCTGGTCCTCGACTTCGACATGGCGCCGGCGCAGATCCCGGCGCTCGGCGTCGTCATCGTCGCCAGCGCCTTCGCGTGCACGGCGTTCGGCCTCGTCGTCGGCGCAGTCGGCCTGCGCGCGCGCGACGTGTTCTTCCTGGCGAACATTGTCGTCTACTCGCTCCTGCTGGTCTGCGGCGCGAACATCCCGATCGAGACGCTCCCCGGCTGGCTCCAGACGATCTCGAGCGGTGTCCCTTTGACCCATGGCATCGAGGCAGCTCGAGCCGTCGCGGACGGAGCGGGCCTCGCCGAGGTCGACCACCTCGTGTGGAAGGAGCTCGGACTCGGCGCGCTCTATGCGGCGCTTGCGTACACGCTCTTCCGCGTCTTCGAGATCGAGGGCCGAAGGCGCGCCAGCTTCGAGACGATCTAGAAGAGCGTCCTCCCCGGCCTCCGGCGCACGGGCGTTCTGCGCCCGTTCGTAAGATGGGGGCATGTGCAGAAACATCCGAACGCTCTATAACTTCGAGCCTCCCGTCACCGACGACGAAGTCAGTGCCGCAGCGCTCCAGTACGTCCGCAAGATCAGTGGCTTCACGAAGCCGTCGCAGGCAAACGAGGAAGTGTTCAACCGCGCCGTCCACGAGGTCGCGCACGCGTCGAGGCACCTGCTCGCCGAACTCGTGACGAACGCGCCGCCGAAGGA
>JBKJWJ010000213.1:0-3666 GCA_046716905.1 Gaiellaceae bacterium | reverse complement strand
GATGCGCCTCTTGCGGCTCTACGGCGCCGAGATCATCCTCTCGCCGGGTGCCGAGGGGTCGAACGGCGCAGTGCGGCTGGCGCTCGAGCTCGCCGGGAGGGACGACAGGTACTTCGTCCCCTTCCAGTACGGAAACGAGGCGAACGCCCAGGCGCACTACGACGGCACGGGCGCGGAGATCGCAGCCGAGCTCGACCGGGTCGACGTCGTCGTCGCAGGGCTCGGCACCGGCGGGACGCTCATGGGAGTCGGGCGCCGGCTTCGCGAGCGGTTCCCGAACGTGGACGTGGTGGCCGCCGAGCCGCTGCCCGGCGACCCCGTCATGGGCTTGCGGTCGCTCGAGGACGGGTACGTCCCTCCCATCCTCGACGTCCGGCAGCTCGATCGGAAGATCCTGGTCTCGAACGCCGAGGCCGTCGACGGCATGCGCGTGCTGCTCGAGCGGGAGGGCATCTTCGCTGGCGTCTCTTCGGGAGGCATCCTGCACGTCGCCCGCCGCGTCACCGAGGAGCTACAGGACGGAGTCGTCGTGGCGATCCTGCCCGACGGCGGCTGGAAGTACCTCTCCGCGCCGCTCTGGGAAGCCGATGACGTCGAACGGGCGATGGAGCACGCGGTCTGGTGGTAGTGCCGGCCGAGATCCGGGAGGAGCTGACCGCCCACGCGCGGCAGGAGTCGCCGAACGAGGCTTGCGGCCTGGTGGCGTTCCGCAACGGCGTCGCCGAGCGCTATCTGCCGGGTCAGAACGCCCTTGCAAGCCCATATCGCTTCGAGCTCCGCCCGCATGACCCCGCGGACTTCTTCCTCGAGGACGAAGGCTACGAGCTGGCGGTCTTTCACTCACACCCGGAGAGTGAGCCTCGACCCTCGCGGACGGACATCGAGAACATCGGGCTCTGGGAGGGCCGTCCCTACCTGATTCTCCGAGCAGACACGCAGGAGCTCGCAGGCTGGCGGATCCTGAACGGTGGCGTCGAGGCGCTGGCGATCGCGTGAGCCGCACAGCCGCCATCGTCGGCGCCGGGATCTTCGGTGCCTCACTCGCCCACCGGCTGGCCCGTGACGGCTGGGACGTCTCCCTTTACGAGCGCTACGAGCCGGGCCATGATCGCTCGGCCTCCGGAGGGGAGTCGCGGCTCATCCGGTTCTCGCACGGCTCCGACCCGTGGTACACCCGCTCGGCCTGGAGGGCGCGGCAGCTCTGGCGGGAGCTGGAGGCCGAGACCGGCCGTGACCTCTTCGTTGAGTGCGGGGTCGTGTGGTTCGCCCGCTCGGAGACGGGCTGGGAGGCCGACAGCGAGCGTGCACTGCGAAAGGAGGGCATCCCCGTCGAGCGCCTCGGGCCCGACGAGGGTCACCGGTTCTTCCCGAGCTTCGACCAGGGAGACCTCGAGTTCATCGTGCACGAGCCGCAGGCGGGCATCCTCCGCGCAGCCGAGGCGACCCGCGCCACCGTCGCGGCGGCGCAAGCGGCAGGCGTCCGCCTCCTGCGCGAGGAGGCGCAGCCCGGTCGCATCGAAGCCGATGCCGTCGTGTGGGCGTGCGGAGCCTGGCTTGCCTCACTGTTCCCCGAGCTCGTCCCTCTGCGGATCACGCGCCAGGACGTCATCTTCTTCAGCGCTGACGACGGCTGGTCCACACCCGAGGTTCCCGGTTGGGTCGACTACGACCGAGCCATCTACGGCGTCGGCAACCTCGACGGGATCGGCTTCAAGGCTGCGCCCGACGCGGAGGGGGCGCCGTTCGATCCCGAGAGCGACGACCGGGCGGGCGATCCCCGAAGCGAAAGAGCTGCACGCCGGTACACGGCCGAACGCTTCCCGGCCCTCGCAAGCGCTTCAGTCGCCCTCACGAAAGTCTGCCCCTACTCGCTCACGCCCGACACGCACTTCCTCCTGGTGCCGCACCCGGAGCTGCCCGGCAACTGGATCTTCGGCGGCGGCTCCGGCCACGGCTTCAAGCACGGCCCGGCGCTCGCCGAGTACGCGGCGCGTGTGATCTCGGGCGTGGAGGAGCCGGATAGGCGGTTCGGGCTCGGCCCGCGAAGCCGCGGACCGAGCCTGCGAACGGCCGGAACGACTACTTGACCGTGAAGGCGCCCTTCATGAAGCCCACGTGCGGCGTGCACACGTACGTGTAGGTGCCCTTCTTGAGGGCCAGGGTCACCGTCTTCGTGCCCTTGAAGGCGACCCCGGTGATGACCTTGTTCATGCCGGGGCCTTTGAGCCGGAAGTCGTGGATGCCCGACTTGTCACTGACTGTGATCGTGTAGCTACCGGCCGGAAGCGTCCTGACCTTGACGCCGGCCTTCTTCAGCGTGATCGTGAAGCCCGGGCCTGTCGTCCCGGCCAGTTTCGTCGCGGTTGTGCCCGCGGGTGCCGAGAGCGGCACTGTGAGGGCCAGAGCTGCCGCGATGGAGATGAGCATTCGTTTCAATTGAGCTCCTTCGAGTCGGATGCTTCTACGGTAGCTCTACGGGTCGCGGCTGCCGATCGGATAGCTGCGACGATGACGTCCAGTTCCTCGTCCTTCGTGAGACAGGCCACCGCGCCCGCTTCCTTGAGCGCCTCGATCTCGCGAACGTTGGCGGAGGCGGTCAAGCAGACCACCGCGACTTCAGGGCATTCCTGGTGCAGGACGGCTGTCGCCTGGACTCCGTCTAGACCGGGCAGGCGGTAGTCCATGAGCACGACGTCGGGAGAGTGCTTCCGGCACAGGTCGACGACGTCGTTGCCGTTCTCGATCGAGGCGACGACCTCGACGTCGGGGCGCATCCCCAGAAGCAGTTCGAGAGCTTCCCGAAAGACGCGGTTGTCTTCGACGAGCGCGACGCGGACGGGTCGCGTCAGAGGGCTTTTTCGACCTTGCCCGCTTTGAGGCAGCGGGTGCAGACGTAGGCGCGGGTAGGCTTGCCCTTCAGGACGATGCGAACGCGCTGGAGGTTCGGGTCGAAGCGACGCTTTGTGGCGACCATTGAATGGCTCCGGTTGTTCCCGAAGCTCGGCTTCTTCCCACAGATCTCGCAAACCCTGGACATCGGCGGCGAATTCTAGCGAAGGGGCTAACCGCTCTGGGACGTCGCTGGTGGTGCGAAACCGGAGGGCACAGTGCGGACAGCACGGGCCCGTAGGTTTTGGGCCGCCAGCGGCGTGGCGACGGCGGAGCCGAGCTCCGCTCGGCGGTAGCCGCGCCGGCCAGTGCGGTTAGCGGGCGGCTGCGCGGAGCTGTTGGAAAACATCGGCCATCTCGAGGGCGCCGCGCACCGCATCCGCGGCGCGGTCGATTCGGGCCTCGGCCTGCTCGATGGTCTCCGTCGTCAGGACGCCGAATGCGACCGGCACGCCCGTCTCGATCGCGGCCAGCTGCAGGCCGCTCGCCGCCTCGCCCGCGACAAAGTCGAAGTGCGGCGTCTCGCCGCGCACGACGCACCCAAGCGCCACGATGCATGCGTAGCGGCGGGTCTTCGCCAGTGCGATGGCCGCCAGCGGAAGCTCGAAGGCACCCGGAACCGGGACGATCGTCACGGCCTCGCGCTGAACGTTCGCCGCCTCCAGCTCCTCGAGAGCGCGTTCGAGCAGGCGGCTCGTGACATCGCCGTTGAACCGCGCGACGACGACGCCGACCGAGCGCTGGCTTCCGTCCGACGAGCCCGTCAGCACCTGATAG
>JBKJWJ010000212.1:0-2608 GCA_046716905.1 Gaiellaceae bacterium | reverse complement strand
GACGTCGTCCTCCACGTCTTCACCCCCGAGACCCGGGAGTACTACGGGCTCGAGGAGCTCTGGAGCGACATGCCCTCCGTCGAGCTCGACGCTGCAACCGCCTAGCCGAGGCCTGGCTACAATCCACCGCTACGGGGCCATAGCTCAGCTGGGAGAGCGCCTGCGTGGCACGCAGGAGGTCGCCGGTTCGAGCCCGGCTGGCTCCACTCCTTCGACGACGGTTTAGGCGATAAGCGGCTCGGCGGGGAGAACGACTTCGAACCGGGCGCCATGTGGATCGGCTTGCCGGTACTCGAGCTTCCCCTGGTGCGCCTCGGCATACGACTGCGCGATCGCGAGGCCGATACCGGTGCCCGGCCCCCGAGGGCGGGCCGCGTCGCTGCGGCTGAAGCGCTCGAAGAGCGCCGGCACGAACTCCGGGGAGACCCCCTCGCCGCGGTCCTCGACGGCAACCTGGAGCCTGCCGTCGACCTGTTCGGCGAAAACCGTCACGGGCGCCTGACCGTAGCGCAGCGCGTTCGTGACGAGGTTCGAGAGGATGCGGTCGAACGCCCCGGGTCGACGGTCGTCTCGAGATCCGGAGGCACCTCGACGACGACCTCGCCGATGCGCTCGCCGGCCGCCCCTTTGACGATCTCCTCGATCCGCGCTCGTACCTTGAAACGCTGAGGATCGATCGGGACCGCGTGCGCGTCGAGGCGCGAGAGGTCGAGCAGCTGTTCCACCAGCATCTTCAACCTGGCGGTCTGGCCACGGAGTGAGTCCTCGAGCTGTTCGCGTTGCTCGACGGCGATCTCGTGCCCGCGCCGATCGAGCGTCTCGATGACGCCGTGGATGACGGCGACCGGTGTCCGCAGCTCATGGGCCGCGAGCGCGACGAAGTTGTTCTTCAGCTCGTCCGCTTCCTCGAGGGCGGCTCGGGCGGCCTGCTCTTGGCCGAAGAGACGGGCTCGGTCGAGCGCGAGCTGCGCGAGCGACCCGAGCGTCCGCAGGAGTGCGAACTCTTCCTGGCCGAAGAACGGCGCGTACCGGCTCGTCCAGACCTGAAGCGATCCGGAGGGGAGGGCCACCTCCAGTGCCTCCTCCGTCTCCAGGTCGCGAGCATCGGTGGCGGTGAACGATCCGACGACGTTTCCGTTCTCGTCGTGCAGCGCGATTGCCCGGGCGCCCACGATGTCCAGCATCGGAGGGAGCACGCTCTCAGTCACGTCGCTCGGAGTCTTTGCACCCATGAGACTGGCGATCGCCGCCTGGACACGGGCGGTCTCGGGTCGGCGCCAGACGAGGCGAAGCCAGCTCGGAGGGGAAAGGCCGAGGAGGAACGTGAGGCCGCTGATCGTCGCGAGGACACCGATGACGAGCGAGAGGAACGAGTCCGGAGCAGGACTCAGCCCGGCGAGCAGGAGCGTGGCCGTGAACAGAACACTGGCGGTTGCCAGGAGGCGCATGCGCCGTTGGGCGACGCTGGGCTGCCCGCGTCCGGCGCGCCAGAGTCGAACTGCCGCAACGATCGACAGCGCGGTCCAGTGGAGGAGGAACGAGATCAGGTAGGCGCGGAAGCCGAACGAGTGGGGCTCGCCCTCGGCTGGAAAGTCGGAGAGAAGGAATGTCCAGACGACCAGGACGGCGGTCATGACGCCGACGAAGCGCTCCAGCCCGGTGGGCGCTCGCTCGAACGTCGTCGTGAAGCGGTACAAGAGGAACGGGAAGAGGACGAGCAGCGCAATGTCGATGCGCTCGATGACCTCCTCCGCGTGGTTGCGCGGCTCGTCAGGGAGAACGAGGCCTGCGAGGACGACGATGCCGACCGCGCCGAAGCTCAGGGCCGCCCACAGCGCCGGCTTCCCGCGTCCGCGCAGCCACAATCCCAATGCCGCCAGCGCCAGAACGCCGAAAACGACGACATTGACGTACTCGACTGTTTGGACGGCAGTGGCCACCGCTTCGCGTCCCGACGGGAGTGTACGGCCTCCGTCGGCCATGTTCCTGGCTTCTTGCGAAGGTGCCTACAATTGTTCGACCGTGGTCGAGATCGTTTTCCTGATGCTCGTCCTCAAGCTGCCGATTCTCTATCTGGTCGGTGTCGTCGTCTGGGCCGTTCGCGCAGAGCCTCTCCCGCCCGAGCCGGCGGTTCTCCAGGCAGCTTCCGAGGCCGGTCCGCCCGGAGGCGCCCCGCGGCCTCTGCGCCCCCGCGCGCCACGTCGCGGTGGGCCGCGTGGCGCGCGCCCTGCTCGGAAAGCTGAGAGGGTGACATTCCGATGAGCACCGTTCCGCCTGTGGCCGAACGAGAGGGATCCGCAGAGAGCGTCGCCGGTTTCCTCGCCGCCATCGCCATCTTCGGCGGCCTCGTCGCGATCGCCCAGCGACCCGTCACGATCGGCCTCTTCTCGCTCTTCATCGGGCTCGTCGCATCGGCCATGGCGTCCGGCCGGCATCGGAACCTCGCCGCGGCGGCCGTCGCGATCGCATCGATCTCGTGGCTCGTCGGGATGATCGTCTGCGTGATCACGAACCGCCCCCTCTGGTAGCCGCGAGCCCGCGCAGGGGAAGCGCACTGGTACAAAGAACAAAGAGGCACTTTGGCTGAGGTCGACGGACTCAACGCGGG
>JBKJWJ010000211.1:0-7174 GCA_046716905.1 Gaiellaceae bacterium | reverse complement strand
GCGAGCCGCATCGCCGCCTCGTCGAACCGGTGCGCGTAGTCGCTGATGAGGAAGCCCTCCATCCGCGCGCGGTAGACGATCAGCGCCCCGGGATGGAACGTCGGCTCCGGCCGCTCGAGGTTGTATTGCGAGATCTGCCCGCAGATGACGATCCGGGCGCCGACGTTGAGTCGACGGTGGACACCCTCCGACACCCCGCCGCCGACGTTGTCGAAGTAGACGTCCACCCCGTCGGGACACGCGGCCTTGAACTTCTCCCGGAAGCTCTCGTCCTTGTAGTCGATCGCCTCGTCGTAGCCGTAGAGCTTGCAGTCGGTGCACTTGTCCGGTCCGCCCGCGATGCCGACCGTACGGCATCCGGCGAGCTTCGCGATCTGCCCGACGATCTGCCCGACCGCACCCGCCGCGCCCGACACCACTACGGTCTCGCCCGGCAGCGGCTTCCCCACGTCCAGCAGTCCGAAGTACGCGGTCATACCGGTCGCGCCGACCGCATGCAGAGCCAGGGTCGGCGGGTCGAGGATCTCCGGCACACGCCGAACCGACCCACCCCGAACCACTGCGTACTCCTGCCAGCCGAGCTGTCCGACCACGAGGTCACCCGTCGAGAACCGCCCGTCCTGACTCTCGACCACTTCGCCGACCGACTGCGACGTGATCACGTCCCCGAGCTCGAGGCTCTTCGCGTACGAGCGCGCCTCGCTCATGCGACCCCGCTGGTAGGGATCGACGGAGACCCACAGCGTCCGCACGAGCATTTCGCCAGGGCCGGGCTCTCCCACCTCGGCGTCGTCCAGGACGAAGTCCGCATCCTTTGGAAAGCCCTCCGGCCGCGCAGCGAGCGTCACGCGCTTGTTGGTCTTCACGAGAACTGCCATTTGCCGCCTTTCTCGAACTCCTTCAGGATCCGCCGGCTCACGACCATGCGGTGCACCTCGTCGGGGCCGTCGTAGATCCTCGCGGCCCTCGCGTTTGCGTACATCTCGGCCAGCGGAGTCTCGTCGGTGAGGCCGCGGGCACCATGCACCTGGATCGCGCGATCGATCACGTCGTGCAGCGCCCGCGCGGCGTAGAACTTGATCAACGAGACCTCCACGCGCGCCTCGTCCCCCTCGTCGATCTTCTTGGCGGCGTCGAGCGTCATCAGGCGGCAGGCGTGGATCTCCGCCGCCGAGTCGGCGATCCAGTTCTGCACCGTCTGCTTGTCGGCCAGCCGCGCCCCGAACGCCTCCCGCTCCAACGAGTACGAGCACAACAGCTCGAAGGCTCGCTGCATCTGACCGAGCCACCGCATCACGTGGTGGATCCGGCCGGGGCCGAGCCGCTTCTGCGCGATCCGGAACCCGCCGCCCGGCTCGCCGAGCGTGTTCTCCACCGGAACCCGTACGCCCCGGTACCAGACCTCGCAGTGCGTCGACCAGCCGCTGCCTGCGTGGCCCATCACCGGTGTCGGTCGGACGACCTCGACACCGGGCGTGTCCGCCGGAACGATGATCTGCGACGCACGGCGATGGGGCTCGCCCTCCGGATCGGTGACCGCCATGACGATTCCGAACGCCGCGCCGTCCGCGCCCGAGGAGAACCACTTGTGTCCGTCGATCACCCACTCGTCGCCTTCGCGCCGAGCGGTCGTCCGCAGGGTCGTCGGGTCCGACCCAGGCACCTCTGGCTCGGTCATCGAGAAGAATGAGCGGATCGCGCCGGCGACCAACGGCCTCAACCAACGCTCCTTCTGCCCGTCGGTGCCGAAAAGGTGCAGGATCTCGGCGTTTCCGGCATCCGGCGCCTGACACCCGAAGACGAGCTGCGCGTATGTCGACCTGCCGATCTCCTCGTTCAGGAACGCGTAGGCGAGAAAGCCTTGTCCCGTCCCGCCGGCCTCGGGCGGGACATGCGGCGCCCAGAGCCCCTGCTCCTTCGCTTTGGCCTGGAGCGCGCGGATCAGATCAGCGTCGTCGGCCTGAAGGGCGCGCTCGTTCGGGTAGACGTGCTCCTCCATGAACGCGCGATAGAGCCCGCGCAGCTCCTGGATCCCCTCGGTCGGAGCGAGTTCCGTTACCGCCACCCGTTTAGCATCGCACTTCGTGCGACTCGGGTTCTACATGGGGTACGCGCCGCCCGGGACGAACCCGACGGAGTTGATCGCCCGCGCGCAGGAGGCCGAGCGGCTCGGCTACGACTCCGCCTGGGCGGCCGAGGCCTGGGGAACCGATGCAGCCACCGTACTTTCCTGGCTCGCGGCGACGACGAGCACGATCAAGGTCGGCTCGGCGATCCTCCAGATCCCCGCGAGGACACCGACCAATACCGCGATGACCGCAGCCACGCTCGACCTGATGTCCGGCGGCCGCTTCCTGCTCGGGCTCGGAGTGTCCGGGCCGCAGGTCGTCGAGGGCTGGCACGGAGAGCCGTGGGGGAAGCCGCTGACCAAGATGCGCGAGTACGTGGAGATCGTGCGCACCGTGCTCCGACGGGAGACCGTCGAGCACGAAGGTGAGCATTACTCGATCCCGTACAAGGGACCCGGCGCCACCGGGCTCGGCAAGCCGCTCAAGCTGATGGCCCGCCCGCTGCGTTCCGACATTCCGATCTACCTTGCCGTCTTCAAGCCGCGCGCAGTCGAGCTCGCCGCCGAGATCGCGGACGGGTGGCTGCCGATCTTCTTCGCTCCCGAGCGCGCCCGCGAGACCTTTCCGGCTCCCTTCGCCAGGGACGACTTCGACATCGCGCCGGCGGTGCCCGCACTCGTCTCCGACGACGTCGAGAGTGCCCGCGACGCGCTCCGGCCGTACTACGCGCACTACGTCGGCGGCATGGGCGCGCGCGGCAAGAACTTCTATAACGACCTCGTGTCGAGCTACGGGTTCGAGGCTGAGGCGAAGGAGATCCAGGATCTCTTCCTGGACGGCAGGCAGCGCGACGCCGCTGCAGCAGTTCCCGACCGGCTGATCGACGAGATGGCGCTCGTCGGGCCACCGGACCGCATCGCCGACCGGCTGGCGGCCTGGAAGGAATCGGGGGCGACGACAATCCTGATCTCAGCGCGTGACGAAAAGACGTTGCGCACCGTCGCGGAGGCTCTCTGATGAAACTGTTCGATTTGTCCGGCAAGACTGCGATCGTCACTGGCGGCGGCAAGGGAATCGGCCGCCAGATGGCGCAGGGGCTCGCGGAGGCGGGCGCCAACCTCGTTCTCTGCGCGCGTCACGTCGACGCCTGCGAGCAGGCTGCCGCGGAGCTCGAACAGCTCGGCGTTCGCGCGCTCGGGATCGCCTGCGACGTCCGCGACCCGGATCAGGTGCAGGCGGTCGTCCAGCGGACGGTGGACGAGCTCGGCGCGGTCGACATCCTCGTCAACAATGCCGGGACGGTCTGGGGTGCGAGCCCGGAGGACATGCCACTCAAGGGCTGGCAGAAGGTCGTCGACGTCAACCTGACCGGCGTCTTCCTCTGCTCGCAGGCCGCCGGGCGGCAGATGATCGCCGGTTCCGGCGGCGCGATCGTCAACATCGCCTCGGTCGCCGGCTTGCAGGGCGGACCGCCCGAGATCATGAACTCGATCGTCTACAACGCGACCAAAGGCGGGGTGATCGCATTCACGCGCGATCTCGCCACGAAGTGGGCGCGCCACGGGATCCGCGTGAACGCGGTCGCCCCCGGCTGGTTCCCGTCGGACATGGCGAACTTCGTCCTCGACCAGCACGGTGACGAGCTCGTTCGCCACGTCCCACTCGGCCGCTTCGGCGGGCCCGAAGATCTGAAGGGTGTCGTCGTCTTCCTGGCCTCGCAGGCCTCGGCCTACGTGACCGGACACACCCTCGTCGTGGACGGAGGCCAATCGGCTTGGTAGCGGCCGCCCCCTGGGCGGACGAGCTCGAGACACGGCTCGGGAGCCGTGTCGAGTCGATGCACCTGCTTCCCGGCGGCGCGTCCAAAGAGGCGTGGGCGGTGGAGACCGACAGCGAGCGGCTGCTCGTGCGTCGGGCCGGCGGCGGCGTGATCCACGAAGGAACGTTGTCGCTCGAGAACGAGTTTCGCGTGCTGGAGGCGGCGGTCGAGGCGGGCGTCAAGGCTCCGCGTCCGGTCGCGTACCTCGGCGAGCTCGGCGGGCGCGAGGCGTTCGCGATGGAGTTCGTCGACGGCGAGACGATCGGCCGGCGGATCGTCCGAGACCCGCCCGACGGACTGGAGACGCAGCTCGCGGACGAGCTGGCGAAGATCCATGCGATCCTGCCCGAACGGCTGCCGTTCCTCCACTCGGGCGACGTGCTCGAACGGTTCGCGCACGAGCTCGACTCCGTCGGCGATCCGCACCCGGCGATCGAGTACGGCCTCTGGTGGCTGCGAGAGCACAGACCGGAGCCGCTGCCCGATGTCGTGAGCCACGGGGACTTCCGCCTCGGAAACGTCGTCGTCTCGGATCGTGGGCTCGAGTACATCCTCGACTGGGAGTTCGCCCACCTCTCGGATCCCCGGGAGGACGTCGGCTGGCCGCTCGTCCGCGCGTGGCGGTTCGGCGCGGACGACCGTCGGCTGGGTGGTGTCGGCGAGGTCGGGCCGTACCTTGACCGCTACGCCGAGGCAACGGGCCGGGAGATCTCGGTGGAGGAGCTCGCCTGGTGGGAAGTCCTCGGCAACGTGAAGTGGGCGACGGGGTGTCTAACCCAGTGCCGGCGGCACCTCACGGGCCTCGACCGCAGCGTCGAGTACGCGGTCCTCGGGCGAATGGCTGCCGAGATGGAGTACGAGCTCCTCGACCTGATCGAGCATGTCTGACCGGCCCACTGCGGCCGAGTTGATCGAGGCCGTCTCCGAGTTTCTCTCGACGGAGGTCCTTCCCGCCGCGTCTGATCACAGGCTGAAATTCCGCACGCTGGTCGCGCTCAACGCCCTCGCCATCGCCTCCCGAGAGCTCGAGGCAAGTAACAACTTGTTACTTGGAACGGAAGAGCGCCGTGTTCTCGTCGAAAGAATCAGGGCAGGAGACGTGGACGCGAGCATGCTCCCGCTGCTCAAGGAGCACGTGGCCGACAAGCTCCGCATCTCCAACCCGGCCTACCTCGAGAAGTACGAGTGACGCGCCGGCGGATCTACCTGATGCGCCACGGCCGTGTGGCGTACTTCGACCAAGGCCGGCCGCTCCCGCAACACGACGTGCCGCTCACCCCTGACGGCCGCGAGGAGGTGCGCACGGCAGCGGCCGTGCTCGACGGGATCCCTTTCGACCGCGTGATCACGAGCGACCTGCCGCGGACAGTCGAGACGGCGCGGATCGTCGCTCCGGACGCCGAGCTCGAGTCCTGGCCGGAGCTGCGAGAGATCGAGTCGGGGCGGCTCGCCGACATCCCGGAAGACGACCTCGAGCGCACGTTCGTCGAAGCCTGGCGGGACGTCGTTCCGGAGGAGGCACGGTTCCTCGGCGGCGAGTCGGTCGGCTCGCTGCTCGACCGGGTGATCCCGGCCATCGACCGGCTGCTCGCCGACACCGACTGGGACGTCCTACTCGCGGTGCTCCACGCAGGCGTCAACCGGGCGATCCTCTCCTACGCGCTGACCGGCGGCCGCGCGCTCTTCGGCAACTTCGAGCAGTCGCCGGCCTGCATCAACGTCCTCGACGTGGGCGACGACTGGGTCGTGCGTGCCGTCAACGTCACTCCGCTCGATCTCACGCACCGCGAGAATCGGCTGCGGACGATGGAGGAGCTCTGGGCCGAGTTCAAGCCTACGGCCTGAGCGACTCGAGCCGCTCGTGAATCGCACGCCGCGCCTCGTCGAAGACGGACGGGTCGCGGAAGAGCTGGTACTGAACGTTCGCAGCCTGAGCGAAGGCGTCCAGTTGGAAGGCGATCTCGCGTGCGCTCCGCTCCTGATCCACCTCGCCGGCGCCCTGCGCCTGCTCGACCGCGTGTTCGAGGTACGAGAGCCAGGAGCCGACCATCGTCTGGATCCGATCACGGACCGGGCCGGGCTTGTGGTTGAACTCGACGGAGGTTGCGGCGAAGAAGCAACCGCCCGGAAAGACCTGGCGCTCGGAGTAGTCGACCATGTGATCACAGAGGGCCCAGACGCGAGCGAGCCCCTGCGGCGCAGCGCGTGCCGGGTCGATGACCTCCTCGCGGAACAATGTCGCCGCGTGGTCGACGGTCGCGAGCTGGAGCTCCTGCTTGGAGCCGAAGTGCGCGAAGAGCCCGCTCTTGCTCATGTCGGTCGCATCCGCGAGGCGCCCGATCGACAACGGCTCCAGGCCTTCCTGGGTTGCGAGCTCGGCAGCCCGCGTCAGGATCGCGTGGCGCGTGCGTTCGCCTTTCGTTTTCAGCACGATCGTTTACTTCCTTCCGGCTCCACCAATTGAGTATAGAGGATCACCTTGACAGAATAGTACGATCGTTCTATTCTCACTGCATGGATATCGACCACATCCCCGTGTTCGTCAGCGACTACTCCGCCAGCAAGCCCTTGTACGAGGAAACGCTCGCGCCCCTGGGCCTGGTCGCCCTTCTGGACTGGCCGGATGCCCGCCGGGTGTACTTCGGCCGAAGAGGAGAGCCCAGTTCGCTCTGGGTGGTCGAATCGGATCTCGCCGGCACGATGGAGATCGCCCTCGACGCAGAGGACGCGGGAGCCGTTCACAGCTTCTATGGGACAGCGATTGCGGCCGGCGCCCGCGCCGATCGGGAGCCGGGAGCTCGCCCCGAGTATTACTCGGCGCGCATCCTCGACTTCGACGGCAACTCGCTCGAAGCGGTCTTCCGCGGCGAGACCGCGGCGCTCCACGCGGACGCAGCGGCGTAACCTCTCCTCCGCGTGGAGAACCTCGCGGAAATCGTCCCGCTGGCGGGGACCCTGGGCATCGAGGTCTCGAAGGCCGAAGCCGACGAGGTGCGGGGACGGATGGAGTGGGCCCCCGAACGCTGCACTGCGGCCGGGGTCCTTCACGGAGGCGCGCTGATGGCGTTCGCCGACACCCTCGGTGGAGTCTGCGCCTTCCTGAACCTCCCCGACGGCGCGACGTCGACGGCGACGGTCGAGTCGAAGACGAACTTCTTTCGGGCTGTCGGGCTGTCCGGGACGGTCACGTCGATGGCCGGACGGTTCCGCTGCACGTGGGCCGCAGCTTCATCGTCGTGCAGACGAACGTCTACGACGCGCAGCAGCGGCACGTCGCCCAGGTCAC